>JBEKSH010000705.1:0-2714 GCA_049517235.1 Roseiarcus sp.
ATGGCCCTTGATGATCAGCGTCGCCGATTTGATCCCCGCTTCGTCGCCGGCCGTCTCTTCGACGACCTCGACCTCGAATTTGCGGCGCTCGGCCCAGCGCATGTACATCCGCAGCAACATGCGCGCCCAGTCGCAGCTTTCGGTGCCGCCGGCGCCCGAATGGACTTCGACATAGGTGTCGTTGCCGTCCGCCTCGCCCGACAGCAGCGCCTCGATCTGGCGCCGCTCGCCCTCGGCCTGCAACCCCTTGAGGATGCCGAGGCCCTCCTGCTCGGCGGCCGAATCCCCCTCCATTTCGCCCAGATCGACCAGCGTCGCCGCGTCGTCCATGTCGCGCTGCATCTTGGCGAGCGCGCCGAGCCGGTCTTCGAGCATCGTGCGCTCGCGCATCAGCTTTTGCGCGGCTTCCGGATCGTTCCACAGGCCGGATTCCTCGGCCCTGGCGTTCAGTTCGGCAAGACGGCGCGTCGCGGCCTCGACGTCAAAGATGCCTCCTCAGCAGCCCCATGGACTGCTTGATGTTTTCGACAAGCGATTCGGCTTCGGCGCGCATGGGAGGCTCTGGGATCGGGGAATGAGAGAATCGAAGACCGTTCATATGGGAGTCGGCCGGCCCGTCCGCTACTCCCTATCGGCGCTTGGTTCAAGGCTAGGCGACGGCGCGCGCATTTTCGGAATTGGGCGATGGGTGGAAACAGACATTGGCGTATGAAACGTCGGCGCTCTTGAAAGACCCGGAAAATGAGCGGCGCCGAAATCCGCCGCATGGCGCGCCGCAAGAGCCGCGCCCATGACCCCAAACATCCCCTGAGCAACGCGGCATGGGCGGTCGTCCATGAAGCGGGCGCGAAGACACCAAGCGTCTCCGCGAGCATTGATTCCGATCAATGCGCGGCGTCCCCCCGATCGTAAGCTGATGTTCGGGGGCGATGATGTTTTGTTCGGCGATTGCTGTGCGCGGGTCGGCTTCGAGCCTCGCTTCGGCCTGCGCGATAGGTGTTGTGCTGATCTTTGCGCGATCAGCGCCGGCGTCGGCGGCCGAGGCTCCGGAGCCAGGTCTGTGGCAGACCACCAGCAAAAGCGAACGCGCCGGCGTCGTCAGGATCCGGCCGACCCGCACTCGCTGCATCTCGCCCGAACAGTCGCGTGATTTCGCCGCGAGAACCACGCGCGACTTCAATACTTCGCTGGCGAGCTGTCAGAGCGTCGATCTCCACAAGACCGAGAACGGCATGACCTGGCGATTGGCCTGCACCGGCGCGCTGCCGGTCGGCGGATTCGCCACTTATGCGTTCGACAGCCCGCAGCACTATGTCGCGACGATTCAGTCGGGCGTGCAATTTTTCGGCATGAGCGTCCGGTCCACCTTGACGATCGAGGGCAGACGCATCGGCGAGTGTCCAAAATGATCAGGCCCCTGTTGAGCCACGCGCGCCTCGCCGCGCTCGCCCTGGCGACGATCCTCGGTCTTGCGATGTTGTTGTCAACGACATCCGCGCGCGCGAGCGACCTCACGCAGTGCCTCAAGGGCGCCCTCAGCTCGGCCGAAAGCGCGGCGGACCTCAAGGCTGCGGAGGATTTCCTCGAGAATCCGTCGAACGCGGCCTGCCTGGCCTATATAGAGGATCCGACATTCCTCGCCGTGGTTGGCGCGCTCACCGCCATCAAGGCGGCGGGCAGAATCGGCGACGTCAACGACTGTCAAAACAAGGCGGGTCAACTCGCCGGTGAAGTGATCGCGGCCGTCGCCAAAGCGCTCGGCGTCTCCATCGATTCCAACACTCTGAACGACGCTTCGGCTCTTCTGAACACCGAACTCGGCCAGACGGTCACAGCTTACATGAACTGCGGCTGCGCGGTCGCCGTGACGGGCGAGGAAGGTCTTGTCAAGACGCTTAAGAACCTCGCCTCGATGGCCGAGAGTTGCGGCGCCTTTTTAGGCGATGTCGCCGGCGATATCGTTACCGTGGCTGGCGATATCCTCAAGGGCCTCGAAGATATCGCGACCGCCATCGTGAACGCGATCGAGGACGTAATAGACGACATATTCGGAAGCGGCGACGATCTGCCGAACACGCCGCCGCCGCCGCCGGAGGATAACGCCTGCAAGTGGCCGCAGGCGAGGATTTGCTATTGTCCAACGCAGTATGTCGGCAAGTACCCGTACCAACAACCTCAAGACTCCGACTGGCGCCCCGATCTTCAGGGAAGCGCGCCGCTCGCCGAAGGCATCTGCGTCAATCGGGTCACGCAAGCGCAGTTCGTCACCTGGTCTTGCTATCCTGCGTTTGACCCGAGCCAATATTCGTGCGGACGGGGTTCGCAATGCGCTTCATCGCCGGCTTTCGTCCAATGGTACAATTCAAACCCGATGGAGGCGAATACTCCCATAAATTCGCTTAACCCTCTTAGCTTCCTGGTTTGCGCGCCGTGCAGCGCCGTCGCAAACGGCGAGGCCAGCGGCGACGGCGTGTGCGGATGCGCCAACGGCTACCGGCCGATTTACGAGACCGGCGTTTCCGGCAAGCAGACCCTGATGCAATGCGCCTGCCCCGCTCCGATGACGGAAGGGACGCATTTCGGGGCGCAGAAGACGTGCGCATGCCCGATGCTCGGCCAGGTCCCGCGCATGTCCGGCGGACAGATGGTCTGTGCCTGTCCGGACAACATGCAGCTCGACGGCGGCCTCTGCCGGTCCTGCGACAGCACCGAAG
>JBEKSH010000706.1:0-2712 GCA_049517235.1 Roseiarcus sp.
GATACGTAGATCGCCTGGGAGAGATTGGTCGACGGCGCGCCGAGCGAGGCGCGCAAAACCCCCTCCGGCGCGTTCGCCACGAAGGAGATGCAATCGGTCGGACAGATGTCGACGCAGGCGTCGCACTCGATGCACGCCGGCGCCGAGAAAACTGTCTGCACGTCGCAATTGAGGCAGCGCTGCGCCTCGGCGACCGCGGCGGCGAGGTCAAAGCCGAGCTCAACCTCGACGCCGATGTGCTTCAGGGCGGACGCGCCGGCCAGCGGAACCTTGAATCGTTGATCGAGCGTGATCGCATTGTCGTAGGACCATTCGTGGATGCCCATCTTCTGGCTGACGAGGTTGGTCATCGGCGGCGGCCGCACGCTAAGGTTCTCGCCCTGGCAGAAGGCGTCGATCGAAATCGCCGCCTCATGGCCGTCGGCGACGGCGTTGATGATGTTCCTGGGGCCGAATGAGGAATCGCCGCCGAAGAACACCGAGGGCAGGCTCGACTGGAAGGTCAGCGCGTCGAGCCTGGGCAGGCCGCGGCCGTCGAACGCGATTCCGGCGTCCGGCTCGATCCATGGAAAGGCGTTCTCCTGTCCGACGGCGATCAGCACGTCGTCGCAGGGGATATCCACGTCCGGCTCGCCGGTCGGCGAAAGGACGCGGCGGCCGGCGTCGTCGCGCGCGGCGGCGACCTTTTCGAAGGTCATGCCGGTCAGCCGCCCGAGCTCGTGAAGGAAGGCTTTCGGGACGTGATAGTTGAGGATCGGGACGCCCTCGTGAATGGCGTCCTCCTTCTCCCAGGACGACGCCTTCATTTCGGCGAAACCGGAGCGCACGACGACCTTGACGTCGCCGCCGCCGAGCCGGAGCGAGGAGCGGCAGCAGTCCATCGCCGTATTGCCGCCGCCAAGCACGATCACCCGTCGGCCGATCGCATTGACATGGCCGAACGAGACGCTCGCCAGCCAGTCGATGCCGATGTGGATGTTGGCCGCCGCCTCCTTGCGCCCGGGGAGCCGAAGGTCGCGGCCGCGCGGCGCGCCGCATCCAATGAATATCGCGTCATAGCCCTCGCCGAGCAGCGCTTTCAAGCTGTCGATGCGCCGCCCGCCAACGAATTCGACGCCGCCGTCGAGTACATAGCCGACTTCCTCGTCGATCACCGCATCGGGCAGCCGGAATTTCGGGATCTGGCTGCGCATCATGCCGCCGGCGCGCAGGTCCGCGTCGAACACGACGACCTCATAGCCGAGCGGCGCGAGATCACGAGCCACCGTCAGCGAGGCGGGCCCCGCGCCGACGCAGGCGATGCGTTTGCCGTTGCGCGCCGCGGGCGGCTTGGGCATCAGCGCCGAAACGTCGCCCTTGTGGTCGGCGGCGACGCGCTTCAGGCGGCAGATGGCGACCGGCTGTTCTTCCACGCGGCCCCGGCGGCACGCCGGTTCGCAGGGGCGGTCGCAGGTGCGTCCCAGAATTCCCGGAAAGACGTTCGAGCGCCAGTTGATCATGTAGGCGCCGAGATAGTCCCCGGCCGAAATGCGCCGGATATATTCGGGCACCGGCGTATGGGCCGGGCACGCCCACTGACAATCGACCACTTTATGGAAGTAATCGGCTTGGGAGATATCGGTCGCCTTCACACAATTCCCCCCGGAGGTTCTCTGATCTTCGCCTCCGTCTCTTTTTTTCTCGTTAATCGCCTGGACCGCCTAGTCCGGTCAACGAGGTCGCATGCTAGCATTCACTCCAACGACAATTCACCGGGGTGTCAACTAAAATCGCCGAAAGGATCGCCTATGCCGCCCGCCGCCCATGCCGCGGCGAGCGCCGCCGCAGCCGGCGGCGAATCGGCCAGGCGACCAGATGCGTCGCGCTCAGGCCGAGGACCAGCGCGACGCCGGCGACGACGAAGTCCTCGAACGTTATGGGAACGGCGGGCTCAAAATCCTTGATCGCCTGGGCGGCGGTCGCCGGGTCGAAATTGGCGATCAGGGTCGCCAGACGGGTCACCGGCCCGCCGTTCTGAAACGCCTCCTTTTGGCGGCTGAGTCTGTCGGCGCGAGCGACATCCCGCTCGATGGCGAGGCCGCGGTCGCGCGCCAGGCTGTCCTCGTTGCCCTTCAATCGCTCGATCCCCTCGGCCCGCGTCAGCGACTGGCCTTGCGCTTCGCTGTCGAATTGCGCGATGACGCGATTAAGCTCGTCGAGCGCGCCGCCCAGGCGTTGTCGGTATTGCTGGGCGAATTCAGGCAGTTGCGAGCCGACGAGGGCGCATAGCAATCCGATCGCCAAGGCCAATCGCCGAACCAGCACCTTTTCCCCCCGATCGCATCTGCGCCGATACTGTGGAGGCCAGCGCCTTGCGCGCAGCGGCGGCGGCGCTCATCCTGCGCCGCCGAAGGGCGTCGCGCCAGGGCGCCGGATATGGCTTCGCCGCGGGGGTGAGCAAACTATCGCGCTCCAATGACCGTGTCATCGCCGCGCATTGACGGCGCGGACTCGACGACCTCATATCGGCGAGGCGAATGACGGGCGGCCGAAATCGATGGACGAAACTCAAATTCAGAGCGGTACGCAAAAGCCCTGGCCGATCTTCCGTTCCTTCGCCGGCTGGCGCCTCGCCGATCTGGGGCCCGATTTCATCGCCGGCCTGACCCTGGCGGCGATCGCCATCCCCGAGCAGATGGCGACGGCGCGCCTGGGCGGATTCGCCCCGCAGAT
>JBEKSH010000707.1:0-3067 GCA_049517235.1 Roseiarcus sp.
GGATCGACGCTTCCTGCGCCGCGCTGGTTTGCGCGGGAAAGGCGACGAGGACGGAAAGTCGCGGCGGCGGCCGACGGGTCAGCCGCCGCTCAAATTCATGGCTTCTTTTCGGTTTTCGAGGCGCGGGCGCCCGCGGCGGTCGCGTCGGCTTCGCACATATAGGCGCCCTGCTTGGTCTTGCCGTAGTCGGGATGGTTTGCGTAGTGATAAATCTTCGACTTCGTATTCACCCAGACGACGGTGTCGGACGGGCACTTGGCCTTGGCTTCCGCCTCGGTCGCGAATTGACCGGCGGTCGGCATCGCCGCCGCTTTTGTCTTGGCCGGTTTCATCGGCGCCGGGGCGGCGGCCGCGGGAGCAGGGGCCGGCGCTGGCGCGGCGGCGGCGGGAGGCGGAGCCGCGGCGGGGGCTGGCGCCGGAGCGGCGGCGGGGGCGGCGGCTGGCGCCGGAGCGGCGGCCGGCGCCGCAGCGCCCTTCCGGTTCCCGCAAGGGCGAAAGCGCCCGCCAGAACCATTGCCGAAAAGGCCACTCCAACCGCTTTAAACATGGCATGCCTCCAATCTCTGCTTTGCCCGCCGCCGTCTGGCCCAGCGCCAGAATCTAGGGGTTCCCCGCCGCGATTCTCCGCGACGGAGTCGTCACTGCCCGGCGGTCGCTGAACCGGCGGTGAACATTCGCGTCAACCTCTTGAACTTGGTCGAAAGCTGGTGCCGGCGCTGTTCGCCGTCGACCACTTCCTGGCTCGTCACCCAGTTGAGCTGGATGGCGCGGCGCGGACCGGAAATCGGCTTGTGGCCATGCCACGAGTTGTCGGCGCGGCGAAACACCAGCAGCGTCCCGCCATGGGGCGGCACTTCGGCCACGTAATCGTCGAGGTCGTCGGGGCCGCGCAGCAAGCGCAGACGACCCGCGTCCTCCTGCCAGCGCTCGTTCATATAGACGAGCACGGTGATGATCTTGGTGGTCGAGTCGGTGTGGATGGCGCCGTCCTTCTCGCGCACGAAGCCGCGCACCGTGTACATCGTCGGGCGACCCGTCAGGTCGATGTCGAATTTACGCTCGACGGCGGAACGAAATCGCGCGCCGAGAAGCTCGCCCATCAGCTCCTTGAACCTGCCTTGGATAGCGAGTTCGGCGGGCGGATGCGAGCCGGGGCCCGGCACCGCGGGATAGTCGGCGACGACGGCCGGAAACTTGTCGGCCTTGATGAAATCGGGAACGACCAGGAATTCAAAGGGGTTGCGTTGCAGCGGCGTTTGCTCCAACGCCTCGAAATCGCAGTAGGTCAAACGATGCTCCTTGCAGGCGAGGCTCGCGCCAAGCGCTGGCCTTCTACTTGATGCGCGAAGCTTATAGCAAGCGCGCCGCGCCGCGCCAAATCGCAGGCCATGGCGCGCTCCGCGCCGTCGGCCCCTGCGGCGTCACGGGCTGTCTTTGGCTTGCCTCGCCAAGAATTCCTCCAGCCAGTGAATATCATACAGCCCGTTCTGGATATCGTTGTTGCGCACCAGCGTGCGGAACAGCGGCAGCGTCGTCTCGACGCCGTCGATGATGAATTCGTCGAGGGCGCGGCGCAGCCGCATCAAAGCCTCGGTGCGGCTGCGGCCGTGGACGATCAGTTTGCCGATCAGCGAATCGTAATAGGGCGGAACGACATAGCCTTGATAAACGGCCGAATCGACGCGCACGCCGAGGCCGCCGGGCGGGTGATAATAGGTGATGCGGCCGGGCGAGGGCGTGAAGGTCCGCGCGTGTTCGGCGTTGACGCGGCATTCGATCGCGGCGCCGGTGATCCGCACGTCCTCCTGCGCGATCGTCAGCGGCGAACCGGCGGCGATCTTGATCTGCTCGTTGACGAGATCGATGCCGGTGATCATTTCGGTGACGGGATGCTCGACCTGAATGCGGGTGTTCATTTCGATGAAATGGAACCGTCCGTCCTCATAGAGGAATTCGACCGTTCCGGCGCTGATATACTGGAGCTCGGCCATCGCGCGCGCGACGATGCCGCCGATTTCCTCGCGCTGGGCGCCGTTGAGCGCGGGCGAGGGGCCTTCCTCCCAGATTTTCTGATGCCGGCGCTGCAACGAACAATCGCGCTCGCCAAGATGGATCGCCCGGCCCTGGCCGTCGCCAAGTACCTGGATTTCGATATGGCGCGGCTTGTCGAGGCATTTTTCGAGATAGACCGTATCATCGCCGAACGCCGCCTTCGCCTCGGCCTTGGCGGTCGCAATGGCGCCCGGCAGGCCGCCGGCGTCGTCCGCGACCTTCATGCCGCGTCCGCCGCCTCCCGCCGCCGCTTTGACGAGGACGGGGTAACCGATCTCGGCGGCGACGCGCAGCGCCTCTTCGTCGTCGCTGACCGCACCGGCCGAGCCGGGCACGCAGGGAATGCCCAGGCGCATCGCCGTGCGCTTCGCCTCGATCTTGTCGCCCATGAGGCGGATATGTTCGGGCCGCGGGCCGATGAACACGATGTTATGCTCGCCGAGAATTTCGGCGAACCGCGCGTTTTCCGACAGAAAGCCATAGCCGGGATGGACGGCGTCGGCGCCGGTGATTTCGCAGGCCGCCAGCAGCGAGGGGATGTTCAGATAGGAGTCGCGCGCCGGCGGCGGGCCGATGCAAACGCTCTCGTCGGCGAGCTTGACATGCATCGCCTCCGATTCGGCCGTCGAATGGACGGCGACGGTGGCGATGCCCAGCTCCTTGGCGGCGCGCAGGATGCGCAACGCTATCTCGCCGCGGTTCGCAATGAGGATTTTATCGAACATTGGCGAGACCCGGAGCTGGAAGGGAGGGTTGGAGCGCCCGCCTAAGAGAGACCGGCGGAGTCATTCGATGATCATCAGCGCCTGGCCGTATTCGACCGGCGAGCCGTCCTCGATGAGAATTTCCAGGACCTTGCCGGCCTTCGGCGCGACGATTTCGTTGAAGGTCTTCATCGCCTCGACGAGCAGCAGCTTGTCGCCCTCTTTGACGATCGAGCCGACCTCGACAAATGGCTTGGCCTCGGGACTGGGGCGCAGATAGGCGGTGCCGACCATCGGCGATTTGACCGAAC
>JBEKSH010000708.1:0-2701 GCA_049517235.1 Roseiarcus sp.
ACCGATATAGGCGACCAGCGACCCCAACCGCGCCTTTTCATCGAGCCCCGCCGGGTCGGAGCATTGCTGAACGAAGCCGCGCGCCTGCAGCGCCGCCAGAAAATCGGATCGCGGATGGAAAGCGTCGGTCAATGCGGGCTCCTCGGCCTGAACTGGCGGGACGTTTAGGGACATGGCCGCGGATATGCAATAACGGGGCGCTCGGCGATGAGACGGCCGCCCACTCTTGGAACCATTCCCGCGCGCGCGGGCGCGCTTGCGTGCGCTCGCGCATAGGCTGTTGGCTCGTTGGACAGCGGCGTCAGAGGTCTCCATGGATCGTCGGCCAGTCGCAGCAAAGGGTTGCGATATCGGCGGGACGGTCGCCGGCCGCCTAGTTCGTCGCGGGTCCGCCGGCCCTGCCGATGCTTCAATTGGACATCAAAATATTGCAACAACCGGCGGTTCGCAAAAATTCGCGCTTTACGATCGCGGGAGCTTACCGATATGGGCGACGGGCGGACGGTCTACTTGTTTTCCTATGGAACGCTGAGACAGGAGGGCGTTCAGATCGCGTCATTCGGCCGCCTGCTGAAAGGCGCGGACGACGCGCTGCCGGGCTACAGACGATCGATGATCGAAATTACCGATCCGGACGTCATCGGCAAGAGCGGCGCGAATCTTCACCCGATCGTCGCGGCGAGCGATGATCCGACCGACGAGGTGCCCGGCACGGTGTTCGAGATCACGCAGGCCGAGCTTGCCGCCGCCGACGCCTATGAAGTGTCCGACTACAAGCGCGTCCTGGCGCGTTTGAAGTCGGGCGTCGACGCCTGGGTGTACGTCAAGGGATAAACCACCGCCGCCCTTTGCACTGTCGCGAAGCTCCTGATTTTGGCTTCCACGGGGTCGACCTTGAATAACCTATCATGATGGGATATCTGTCATCATGGTCACTATATATCGCGCGAACGGCCTGAGCGTTGTTATCTTTGTGGACGATCACGAGCCGGCCCATGTGCATGTTTTCGGTGACGGGCAGGCCAAAATCAATCTGATCGGCGCCGATGGCGATCCTGAACTAATTTGGGCCGAAGGCATGAAGCGCAGCGACGTGCGTCGCGCCATGAAGGTCGTTATCGAGCAACAGAACGATTTTCTGAGCCGGTGGAGAAAAATCCATGGTTGAACTGACGGATGCCCAAATTGACGCGGCGACCGAACGTGGCAGGATCGCGCGGGAAACTGAACCTCGGGCCGCTTCCGCTCGCTACGATGGGCAGCTTGGCAGAGTCATCGTTGATTTGACAAATGGTTGCACCTTCGCTTTCCCGCCTCGCCTGGCGCAAGAACTGGAATCCGCAACGGATGACCAGCTTGCTGAAATCGAAATTCTCGGTGCTGGCTATGGCTTGCATTGGGAAGCGCTGAATGCCGATCTTTCGATTCCCGGTCTGCTCGCTGGCATCTTCGGCACGAGGACATATATGGCCCGACGCGCGGGGCAGGCGATGTCCCCGGCGAAAGCGGCCGCGGCGCGGACCAATGGCGCCAAAGGAGGGCGTCCGCGCAAATCCGCATCAAAGTGAGATAAGGTTCAGGCGTACCGAAAGCCTCTTTCTCCAACGCTTCGTTTCAGATGCGCGATAGGCGACTGCCGAGCTTTGCCCGCGGTTCGGTCTGCGCGTAGTCCATCCCAGAAATTCGGGGCGGCCCGCCGTTCGGCGGCGCGCGCCGTTCACACGATGAGAGGCGCGATGGCGAACCGTCCCGGCGAAGACGATTTGATCGCCCAATTCTTTGCCCCGATGGCGGCGCCGGAGGGTCTCGGGCTGCTTGACGACGCGGCGGTGCTGACGCCGCCGGCCGGCGCCGACCTCGTCGTCACCACGGACGCGATCGTGGCGGGCGTGCATTTCTTCGCCGACGATCCGCCGGCCGCGGTGGCGCGCAAGGCGCTTCGCGTCAATCTTTCGGATCTCGCGGCCAAAGGCGCCGAGCCGCTCGGATTCCTGCTCGCGCTCGCCTTGCCCGGCGATTGGACCGCCGATTGGCTCGTCGCCTTCGCGCAGGGGCTTGGCGAGGACGCGGCGGCCTATCGCTGCCCACTGTTCGGCGGCGACACCGTCAAGACGCCGGGACCGCTGATGGTCTCGATCACCACGCTCGGGCGCGTCGAAAGCGGGCGCATGGTCGCGCGGACCGGGGTCAGGCAGGGCGACATGCTTTACGTCAGCGGCACGATCGGCGACGCGGCGCTTGGCCTCAAGGCGCGCCTCGGGCTGCTTCCCTTCCTTGCGGCGGAGCCGCGCAATTTCCTTCTCGATCGCTATTTGTTGCCGCGGCCCCGCCTCGCGCTGGCGCCCGTATTGGCGCGTTTCGCGCACGGCGGCATGGACGTGTCGGACGGCTTCGTCGGCGATCTGACCAAGATGCTGCGCGTCAGCGGCGCCTCGGCGCGCGTCGAACTCGCGAAATTGCCGCTTTCCGCGGCGGCTGACGCCGCCATCGCGGGCGATCCCGCATTGTTTGAGATTGCGGCGACCGGCGGCGACGACTATGAAATCCTCGCCGCAGTGGCGCCCGAGCAGGCCAGCGCCTTCGAGGCGGCGGCGGCCGGGGCCGGGGTCGCGGTGACGCAGGTCGGGCAGGCGCTCGTGGGGGCGCGGGCGCCGCAGTTCCTCGGTCGCGACGGCGCCGTCGCGGCGTTCGAGCGCGGCGC
>JBEKSH010000709.1:0-2700 GCA_049517235.1 Roseiarcus sp.
ATCGTCGGCCCCAAGAGCCTCGGCGAGGGCAAGGTCGAGATCAAGAACCGGCGCAGCGGCGCGCGCGAACTGGTCGACGTCGACGACGCGATCGTGCAGATGGGCGGCGCCGCGTGAGCCCTGCGTGGGCGAAGGCGCGGGTCCTTCTCTTCGCGCAGGGCTGGCCGGCTTTCCTTTGTGCGGGGGCCAGCGGCGGACGCGCCGTCGAAGTTTTCGCGGCATGACCGACGGCGCGCTCGAACCGACGCCGGCCCGCTCGGCGACGAGGCCGTTCTCGGCCTTCGAATGGATGGTCGCGCTGCGCTATTTGCGCGCGCGGCGCGCCCAGGGGTCGATCTCCGTCATCGCCGGCTTTTCCTTCGCGGGCATCGTGCTGGGCGTCGCCGCGCTGATCGTGGTGATGTCGGTGATGAACGGCTTTCGCCACGACCTGCTCGACAAGATCATCGGCATTCAGGGCCATATATTCCTGCAAGGGGTCGATACGCCGCTGACCGACTACGAGGCGGTGACGGATCGCGTCTCCAAGGTTCCCGGCGTAAACTTCGCTCTGCCGTTGGTGGAGGGTCAGGCGCTCGCCTCGTCGCCGTACAATTCGTCCTTCGCGCTGGTGCGCGGCGTTCGCGGGACCGACCTGAAGCGCTTGCCGGGGGTCGGCTCCACTATTCGGCAAGGCGCGCTCGACGGTTTCGACGAAAACCAGGGCGCAGTCATCGGCGCACGGCTCGCCGAACATCTAAGTCTGCGCATCGGCGACAAGATCACGCTGCTCGCGCCGGGCGGGGCGCAGACGCCCTTCGGCGTCACGCCGCGCCGCAAGGCCTATACGGTCGCCGCCATCTTCCAGGTCGGCATGTCGAACTACGACAATACGTTCGTCTTTCTGCCGCTGCCCGAAGCGCAGGCCTATTTCAACAAGGATGGGCAGGCCGACGTCATCGAGGTCTATGTCGACGACCCCGACCATATGGACGAAGTGCGCGATCGCATCGAGCCCGCCCTGCAGCGCCCGATGATCGACATCGATTGGCGCCAGCGCGACAAGACGTTTTTCGACGCGCTCAATGTCGAGCGCAACGTGATGTTTTCGATCCTCACGCTGATCGTGCTGGTCGCCGCGCTCAACATCATCTCCGGTCTTATCATGCTGGTGCAGGACAAATCGCACGACATCGCGGTGCTGCGCACGATGGGCGCGACGAAGGGCGCGGTGATGCGTATTTTTCTGATCACCGGCGCCACGATCGGCGTCGTCGGCACGGCGGCCGGCCTCGTTCTCGGGCTGAGCGTCGCCCACAATGTCGAGGCGATCCGGCAAGGGTTGAACTGGCTGCTGGGGGCGAACCTGTTTCCCGCCGAACTGTATTTTCTGTCGCAACTGCCCTCACGGGTCGAGGCGGGCGACGTCGTCGCCGTCGTCACGATGGCGCTGGTCCTGTCGCTCGCCGCGACGATCTACCCGTCCTGGCGCGCCGCGACGCTCGATCCCGTGGAAGCGCTTCGCTATGAATGAGGCGGCGGAAAAGCCCGTGTTGTGGCTGCAACAGGTAGAGCGGCGCTTCGGACGCGGCGAGGCGACCGTGGAGGTGCTGCGCGGCGCCGATCTTGCGCTGTGGGCGGGCCAGTCCGTCGCGCTGATTGCGCCGTCGGGCGCGGGCAAATCGACGCTGCTTCACCTGGCGGGCCTGCTCGAATCGCCGGACGCCGGCGAAATCTACATCGGGGGCGCGGCGACCGCGGCGATGTCGGACGACGCGCGCACGGCGCTGCGGCGCAACGAGATCGGCTTCGTCTATCAATTTCATCATTTGCTGCCCGAGTTCTCGGCCGCCGAGAATCTCATTCTGCCCCAGATGATCCGCGGTCTGCCGCGGGCCAAGGCGGCCAAGCGCGCCAGCGAGCTTCTCGCCTATCTCGGCCTTGCCGCGCGCGAAAGCCACCGCCCGACGGAATTATCGGGCGGCGAGCAACAGAGGGTGGCGATCGCCAGAGCCGTCGCCAACGGTCCGCGCCTTCTGTTGGCCGACGAGCCGACCGGCAATCTCGACCCGAAGACCGCCGACCATGTGTTCGGCACGCTCGCCGCGCTGGTGAAAGCCAGCGGCCTCGCCGCCTTGATCGCGACCCATAACCTCGATCTCGCCGCCCGCATGGACCGGCGCGTCACTTTGCAGGACGGGTTGGTGCGGGAACTGGGGTGAGGGCGGGCGTTGCGGCCGCCGCGCCGGGACGCCCAGGGCTAGAGCTTGATGTTCTCGTCAAACGCGTCAACCGGGAAGGGACGGTTGAATTCGACGGCGATTCCGCCCTCGAAATGACGGACGATCTGCGCCGCGGTTTCGCCGACGACGACGGATGAGCCGATCGGCGGTTTGGCCGCAACGGCGAGGGCGGCGCCGGAAACGGAAATGTCGACGAGCTTGGCGAGATATTCATGCCCGTCGGGCATCTTCAGCGTGGCGTGCGAAAAGCGCGGCGTAATGCGCTCGTGCCGGCGGTCCTCGGCCATGCCAAGCGCTTGCCGGTTGGCGAGCCAGGTGAGCTGATCGGCAAGCTTTTCGCGCTTGAGGACCGGCAACTTCATCTGGATCGCGAAGCCTTCGTCGAGATGGCGCGCGATGGTTCCCTCAACCCGGCCGATCTGTGTCAAATAGGCGACGACCCGTTCGCCGATGCGGCCTTTGGCGAGGGCCGCGAAAG
>JBEKSH010000710.1:0-2698 GCA_049517235.1 Roseiarcus sp.
TCGATCAGGTCGCTGCGCAATGCGCGCAGCCGCGCCAGGATGCGATCTTCGTCGGCCCCCGCGAGGCGCGAATAGCCCACGACATCGGATGCCAAGATCGCCGCGAGTTTACGAGTTTCGGTCATGGGCTGCTCCGCCGCTATGCTTATTAGCACGACAACGCCGCCACTGCGGCCCTAGCTCGAAATGTTTCGCGTCACGTCAGTTGTGTGGCCGAGGCCATCGGGCGAAAGGCCGGTTTGGGTCGAGGCCGTGTGAAAACGCAGTGGCGTTATCGATGAGATCGCGATCGGTCTATTTCCGAGGCGATTTCGTAGCGCGACGCCGTCATCGCGTCAGAATTGGCCCCTTGGAGGGAATGCGAGCTCCTTCAGGTGAGGCCGGTGGGCTTTTTTGAGCCTATCGAGCCCGTCTCAGGCGCGCATGGCGGCCATTAAGCCGCCATTGCCGAGGATCTGCATCACCCGCTTCATGTTATAAGCCAGGACGTGCAGCGCCATTTCGGCGCCGACATTCTTCAACGTCTTCATCTGGAAGTGGGTTGATCCCATCCATGACTTGATCGTTCCAAACGGGTGCTCGACCGTCTGACGACGGACGCGCATCTTGTCCGGATCGGCATCGAGCCGCGCTTGCACTTTCTCAAGAACGGCCTCGTGCTCCCATCTTGTGATCCGGCGTTCGGTGCCGGGCGTGCATCGGGCTTTCAGCGGACAGGCCTGACAGGCCGAAGTCCAGTAGCGGCGCATATTCTTGCCTGCCTCTTCGCGCGTATAGCGATACGTCAACCGTTCGCCCGCGGGACAGCGATAAACATCGTCCTCCGCGACATAGACGAAATCCTGCTTGTCGAACCGACCGTCGGCCTTTGCCGTCGAAGTCGTGGGCTTCGGCAAACTGACGGTTATGCCGGCCTTCTCGCAGGCTAAAATCTCTTCGCTGTCGTAGTAGCCGCGATCCGCCACAACATCGAGGGTCTCCGCATTGAGCGCGCTCCTCGCTTGTTCAGCCATGCGTGAAAGCTGGCTTCGGTCATGGCCGAGGTTGGTCACCTCGTGAGAGACGATGAGATGGTGCTGCGTATCCACTGCGCTTTGCACGTTGTATCCGACGATTCCGCTGCCCCGGCCGCTCGTGGCCATCGAGCGCGCATCGGGGTCGGTCAAAGAAATTTGCTTGTCCTCCGTCTGCATCATTTGCGTGTTCAACGCGTTCAGACGCTGGATCTCTTGGCGCAGGGTCGCAATCTTCTCGTTGAGCCGCGCGATCTTCGCCTCCGGCACGGTGGGCCCCTGGCGATCCGCGGTGTCAAGCTGCGAGAGATAGCGCTTAATGCTCTCGTCGATCTGCTCAATGCGCCGCTGCATTTTGGTTTGGGTGAAGTTCCGATCTCGCGCGTTGACCGCCTTGAACTTGCTGCCATCGATTGCAACGCTCGCGTCGCTCAGCAGATTGATGCGGCGGCAAAGCGCAACAAACTCGCGGCAGACCTTGCGGATCGCCTCGCCATTGTCCTTGCGAAAGTCGGCGATTGTCTTGAAATCCGGCGCCAGGCGGCCCGTCAGCCAGATCAATTCGATGTTGCGCTGGCACTCCCGCTCAAGGCGGCGGCTCGATTGAACGCGATTGAGATAGCCGTAGACATACAGCTTCAACAGCGTCGCGGGATGATAAGCCGGCCGACCCGTGGCTTGCGGTTGAACTCCATCAAAGCCGAGGTCGCCCAACCGAAGCTCGTCGACGAAAACATCGATCGCCCGAACAGGGTTGTCATCGCCGATATAGTCGTCAACCACCTCAGGAAACAATGTGCTCTGGTTCCGATCCTGCCCGACAACAAAGCGCATCGTCGACCCCTGCCAAATCACCAGGGAATCATACCATGCAGGGCGTTTTCACACAGCCTTGTATGGGGACCTTCGTGTCAAGCTTTATTGCATCAGACGATTCTCCTGTTCTCGGGGTTCCGTTTGGTTGATCCGAGGGGAGCCCGCTGTCGGGCGCGTCTCTCGCGCCGCAACCTTGTATTCGGTTGGGTCCATGTCGGACCCGGACCATGAAGCACCATTCGCTTCAGCGGCGAGGCTCCGAGGCGGTGGGCCCATTCTGGACTCGGCATTGAAGCCATGGCTGTGTTCGGGTCACCACCACCTCGGATCATGATCGGCGACCTGTGCGCCAGTGCGCGAAGGACACCGAAGCTGGGTGTTATTCCGCTCCTCTTCGATCAAATAGTTCAGGCTGCAGCCGTCCGCAGTGCGACGCCGACAGGGATTTCTCCGGTCGTAACCATCCGCCACAGGGCGATGAGGAGCTTTCGGGCAAGCGCCACGATCATTGTGGTCTTACGCTTCCCGACAGCGCCTTCGGTCCGCTCTCGGTACCACTGCCCCAGGGCGCTGTCCTTCTGAAACCGCAGGAAGCGCCATGCCAGCTGAATGAGGCCGCGACGCACGCGCGCGTTGCCCGCCTTGGACAAACCCTTCTCACGTCGTTTCGCCCCACTCTCATCGGGCGACCCGGTGAGGCCGGCGTAACGGGCCACGGCTCGCCGGTCTCGCAGGTTTCTGGACAGGACCTCTTGCACCAGCATATCCGCCGTCTCGACGCCGACGCCGATGACGCGCGCCAACATCCGAACCATCGCATACCGGCCAGTGGCCGGCGCCTGTTCCAAGCGCTCCAGCCGGGCCTGCTC
>JBEKSH010000711.1:0-2676 GCA_049517235.1 Roseiarcus sp.
CCTTTCCGCGCTGGCCCGCCGCATTGCGCAGTCCTCTCGACAGAGGTCCTTGCGGCACCCAGTATATCGCGCGGGCGCATCAAGCGACGAACTCCATCGCTGCGCGCTTGCGAAAGATCAATGCGGCGGCGCGTTCTGTCGCTACGCTGAGCCCCACTCTTCGGCGATAACCCGACGGAGACGGGAGTCAGATGGCGCGAAGGAGCGGCGACAATAAGGGTTGCGTGCTGGTCACCGGCGCCTCGGCGGGCATCGGTCAAGAGCTTGCGAAGGCGTTTGTGGAAGGAGGCTTTGCGCTGGTCCTGCTCGCCCGCAGCCGCGACAAGCTGCGCGAACTGGCCGAGGACATCAAGGCGGCGCACGGAACGCAGGTGACGATTCTGCCGGCTGACCTCAACGACCCGAAGGCGCCGCAAGCCATATTCGACGCGCTGCGCGACAGGGCGGTTGAAGTCGACATTCTGGTCAATAACGCCGGCGTGCTTTTCGAGGGCGCCTTCGCCGCTACGGCGCTTGAGGACCATCTGCGGCTGCTGCAGGTCAACGTCGTGGCCTTGACAGCGCTGACCGGGCTGTTCCTCGGTCCGATGTTGGATCGAAGGAGCGGCCGCATCCTCAACGTCGCGTCGATCGGGGCGTTCATGCCGATCCCGAGCCTCGCGGTCTATGCCGCTTCGAAAGCCTATGTGCTGTCGCTGACCGAGGCGTTGTCCGAAGAGTTGAAAGGCACGGGCGTCACCGCGACGGCCCTGTGCCCCGGCTTCACCAACACCGGCATGGTGGCGGGATCGAAGCGCGGCAGGCGGATCCCATCCCTCGCAGTCATGGATGCGAAAGCGGTGGCGCAAGAAGGCTATTCGGCCTGCCTCGCGGGGAAGGCGGTGCAGGTCGCCGGGTTGGCGAACAATATCGGCGTCAGCGGGGTTCAAATCCTGCCCCGTTGGCTGGTGCGCGCGGTCGGCGGATTCATCGCCAGGCAGACGACGTGATCGACAGAGGGGGGCGCTTGATGCCGATCGTACCGTCAAACGGCATGAACATCGCGTATGCCGAAAATGGCGACAGGGCGGCGCCGACGATCCTGTTGATCATGGGCCTCGGCATGCAGCTTACCACCTGGCCGGACGCCTTTTGCGAAGGTCTCGCCGATCACGGCTTTCGTGTCGTCCGGTTCGACAACCGCGACGTCGGTCTTTCGACCAAGGTCAGGAGCGTCGGCCCGGTGGCGGTGGCCGCCGCGTTCGTCCGCGCCTTGGCGGGCCTGGCGGTCAAGGCGCCATATTTGTTGGCCGACATGGCGCGCGACGCCATCGGCCTGATGGACGCGCTCGGGATCGGGCAGGCGCATATCGTCGGCGCGTCGATGGGGGGCATGATCGCCCAGATCATAGCGGCCGAACATCCCGAGCGTGTACTGAGCCTGACCTCCATCATGTCGACGAGCGGCAATCCCGATCTGCCGCGCGGCGATGTGCGCCTGATCGAAGCGCTGTTCTGGCCGCGTCTTGGTTTCAATCGGGAACGCGCCATTCGGCGAGCGATGGACTTCTACCGCCTTATCGGCAGCCCAGGCTTTCCGACCAGCGAAGAACAACTGCGCGCCAAGGTCGAGCGGAGCGTCGATCGCTGTTACTATCCAGCGGGGATGGCGCACCACCTGCTGGCCATTCTCGCGTCCGGCAGCAGGGTCGAGATGCTGGCGCGGATTCGCGCGCCAACCCTGGTCCTGCACGGCGACGACGATCCGTTGGTGCCCGTCGAAGCCGGCAGGGACACCGCCGCTCATATTCCGGGCGCCCGGCTGCGGATCATTTCCGGCATGGGCCATGACCTGGCTCCGGGCCTGGCGCCAATCCTGATGGAGGCGATCGCCGAGCACTGCATGGCGGCCGCGAGGACCTCTGAACGGGACTATGTAGCGCGGTCGACGGGGAGGGCGCGATGAACCGCCTTTCGGCATTGGACGCCTATTTTCTTTATCTGGAATCGCCGGAGACTCCGATGCATTTCGGCAGCCTGACCATATTTGGCCCGGCCGTTGCGTCGGGGGGAAAGCTGTTCGAGAGCTTCCGCGATCACACGGTGGCGCAGTTTGACCTGCTTCCGTCCTACCGCCGATGGCCGCGGACGATGCCGCTCGCGATCGATCATCCGGTGTGGGTCGACGCGGACAACCTTGATCTCGACTATCACATCCGCCACATGGCTCTGCCGCGGCCTGGCACAATGGAGCAGCTGCGGAACCTGGTCGCCCAGTTGCATATGACCCTGCTCGATCGCCGGCGGCCGTTGTGGCAATATTATCTGATCGAGGGCCTGGAGGACGGGGGATTCGCCGTTTACGCCAAGGTGCATCACGCCGATATGGATGGCGTGGCCGGAATGCAAACTCTGCCATTCATCTACGACCTGTCGCCCGATCCGCCGCCGATCGATGAGCCAGCCACAAGAGTCGGGAAGCGCGAATCTCCCGATTTCCCCAAATTGATCGGCGCCGCACTCGCTGACTTCATTGGCCAGGGGGCTCGGCTGGTCGGATCGCTGCCGGCCGCGGCGCGAACCGCGGTGAAGATCGCCCAGCGCCCAGGCAAAGACTTGCGTTATCTCGTTGACGTCATCAGAGACACCCCGAAGACGATCTTCAACAAATCGATTTCCGACCGGCGAAGCTTCGGC
>JBEKSH010000712.1:0-2674 GCA_049517235.1 Roseiarcus sp.
CGCCACGAAGGACGCGAGAAATCCGCCTTTTGGAATCGTGGCGGGGGCGGTGAACCATTGCTTTCCAGCGCCCGCCACTCGAACGCCGCACTCGACGCCGTTGCGGGCGATGGCCGTCACGATCGACGACCCCGATACGCCGCTGGCCTGATCGAGCGCAAGTTTGGCCGAGGCCATGGCGTAATTGAGAAAATGTTGGGGAGTGGCGAGCATCCAGGACCGAACGGCGCTGTCCAACGAATTCAGGGCGCGTGTGAAAGCAGCCATCCCGCCGATGTTGCGCTGATGCACGTCATCGCCCAGCGCTACGCCTTCAACCAGAAGCGGCATCAACGGCAGGCCGCCCCGCGGCAGGGCACGGGCCAGGGCCGGGGCGAGGACCTCATCGAGCCAGCGAAGGCCCGCCGCGATTGCTTCGTCATAGGCGCCAAAACGCAGGACTTGCCGGCCCGCCTCCGCGAAAGTCGCGTAGGCGACGCCGCTGCCGGCCCGATTTTCGACGCGGGCCAGAATCTGGCTGGGCCGGACCACGCCGGCCATGGGAGAAACGGTACCCAGATCGTGATTCGAATGCAGCCGGATCTTGCCGTCCAATATCAGTCGTTCAGCTTCTTCCCGCGTCGCCGTCCAGCCTTCGTGAAGCACGGCTCCCGTGAGCGCACCCAACACAGGGCGCGGAATAGCTTCAGGAGAGCGGAAGGGCGGCCCGGCATGGCCAAGGTGTCCTGCGGCAAGACCTAAGGCGTCGTCGGCTCTTACGATCCCCGCAAGCGCGGGATCCGCAACGCCGATACGCCCCACGGCCGCCTTGTTCGCTTCTTGGCGCGCGTCGATCGATGGTCTGTCCGCCGTCATCTTGGTGAAGTTCGGTTCAATGTGGCGTCCCGTCCGGCTCGGTCAGTCGGTGGCTAAGGTCAGCGTCCGTGCCTCGTGCTTTAACGCCGCGCCAGCCGAGCGCGCGGCGATAGCTTCCGAGGCGACCCGACGCGACCAGTTCTCGCTCGTCGACCTCTTCGCGCGTATCCTTGAAAGGCGAGACGTAGAGCGCATCGATGGGACAATAGAGCTCGCAGAGGAAACATGTCTGGCAGTCGTCGAGGCGAGCAATCACGGGGATCTTGCCGGGCGCGCCGTCGAACACGTTGTCTGGACAGGCCTCCACGCAGGCGTTGCATTTGATGCAGCGCTCCTGGCTGATCAACTCGATCATCGCGCGCCCACGGCCGGTCGTACTTGGATGTCATCCAGACCGCGCGTTTCGAGTCTTTGCGATTGGGCGGAGTCAAGAGTCGGATGGTCGCGGCGCCGGTGGATGCCCCGGCTCTCTCGGCGGGCGAGCGCGCTGGCATAAATCCAACGAGCAGTCGCAACCATCGCCGCCGCCTCCTGCCTCCGGCAGAACGACTTTCCGACCTCGCTTGAGCCAGCCGTTGCGCGGATACGACTCCAGGCGTCATTCAACCGGCGCATGGAGCTGCGCATAGCAATTTCGTCACGAGTGAAGTTGCGCTCAAGCGGGAACATTTCTGACTGGACCGTCGCGATCCAGGCCGCAACCTCCTCGGATGCAGTCGAATCTCCGTCAGACAGGCCGGCTTCACCGCCCGCTTGCGCGGGCCTGTCATGTGGGCGTCGGCCGAGACCGGCCGCGTAATCGGCCGCCCACCGCCCCGCCCAGGCGCCCGATGCAATCGCCCAAGTCGAATTCGGGCCGCCCCCTCCGCTGACGGCGCCGACGACGGCCTCGCGAGAAGCCGCGTCGCCAGCGGCATAGAGACCCGGAACCGACGTCGCGCCATTGCGATCGATCGCGAGTCCGCCGACGCCTCGCACGGTTCCCTCGTAGCGCAGCGTAACCGGGAAGCGATCGAGAAAGGGATCGATCCCCTGCCGGTCGAGCGCCAGGAAGATGTTGGGCTGTCCTCGGCGCAGCGCCTCCTGGATGTGGGGCTCAGCCTTGTCGATGACCGCGAAGACGGGGCCCGCCGGAAGATGATGGGCCAAGAGTTCGAATATGTCCTCTCCGGCGAGTTCGCCACCTCTCTCGTCCGTGAAGGTCGCCCAGCTGTAAAGGAGGTTCTTCGTAACGGTGGCGGCGATGTGCGAGATTCCGTATTGGCCGGAAAATTCCAGGCCCGACAACACGGCGCCCGCTTCGGCGCCCATGAGAAGGCCGTCGCCCGTAAGTCCGTACGTCCCAAGAGCCTTGCTCATGAAAGCGCAGCCGCCGGTCGCAATCACCACCGCGCCAGCGCGCACGGTCCAACCTGCGCCAATCCTGCGATCCATGCCTCGCGCGCCAACCGCAATGCCGTCGCTGACCAGCAGCTCCAGCGCCGGACTGTGATCGAGCAGAGTCACGTTCAGCTTGTGCAGCCGCCGGCGCAGCAGCTGCATATAGTCGGGGCCGCGGAGGCTGCCGTAATAGCGGGCGCCTCGATCATCAACGGGAAAGACGTAGCCCCAGTCGGCCAGACGGCGCAAATTGACGTGCGTCTCGTCGACCATCCGTTCGATCCATTCGCCGCGAGCAAGATCAAGGCCCTTTTCAAGACGGCGCTCGATGACGATGACCCGCTCGGCGCTGCCCGGAGCAACGTCAATGACGGCTGTATTGACCGCAGCGGTCGCGCCGCTCGTGCCAACCCGTCCCTTATCGGCCAGCGCCACACAA
>JBEKSH010000713.1:0-2674 GCA_049517235.1 Roseiarcus sp.
TCAGCCGGCCGTCGGTCGTCATCACCGAGACCTTGCCGATCCAGCGCGCGGGATAGGCGGCGTCGATTTCCGGATCAAGCCGCATTTCGACGCGCTCCAGGAACGAACGCGCCAATGGGTCGTTCAGAAAGCCGTCGAACTCCTGCATTCCCGCACGGCGTCGGGAAGCGATCAGGCCGAGCGTCGCCGGCATCGAGAATTTCGCCTGATGGACGGTGCTCGGATCGGTCACCGGACCCAGAACGTCGAGCGCGCCCTGATGGACATGCGCGATGATTCGCATGATCTCTTGCGGCCGGAGATCGTTTGCTTCGACCAGCCTCAGCAGCGCGTCGGCCGCCGGATGGGTGTGACGACAGGAGGCGTGGAATTTGAATGACGTCTCCAACAGCGCCCAACGTTGACCGAGACGGTCGGTGAGTTTGCCTGGATCGGCGTCGGACGACATTCCGGCGGCCATGCCTTGCGCGCCTTCGAGAATCCGTTTGGCACCGGTGAACCCTTCGCTGGCGAGAAACGCCGCCATCAATCCGTCGCCGGCGGCCATCGCGGCGTGCAATTGCTTGGAGTCGGATCCGTCCCGCAGAAACTCCCACAGGCCCGCCGCGCGAGTTCCCGCCGATCCGATCGCATCGAGCATCGCCGGCTGATCGAGGCCGAGCAGCCGCCCGGCGGCGGCGGCGGCGGCAATGACGCCTGCCGTGCCGGTCGTGTGGAAAACCCTATAATGGGAGCGGCCCAGAAACTCCCCAATCCTGATCCCGACTTCATATCCCCCTATCGAGGCGACGAGAAATTCGCGCCCCGACGCGCCGATGTGCTGGGCCGTCGCCAACGCCGCGGGAAAGACGACGGCGGCCGGATGAAACACAGATCCGTTGTGAACGTCGTCCTGCTCGGAAACATGTGACGACGCGGCGTTCATCAGCGCGGCGAAGAACGGCGAAGTCATCTTGCGGCAGGTCAGAATTTCGGCGCTTCCCGTCGAAGGACCCATCGCGTCGGCATATCTTTGCAAGGCGGCGATGGCCCGCTGGCCGGCGCCGGACAGCGCCGAACCGACCCAATCGACGAATAAATCGACGCAGCGATCCACGACCTGCGCCGGCAGATTTTCGAAGCGAATACCTGCCGCGAAGGCGGCGAGGTCGGCGCTTTCGCGGCCCGTGGCGTTCCGCATTCGCGGATTTTTCTCGCGCGCGCCGAGGAATTCGTTCACGATCACGATCTCAAAACGAAGGAGAGCGGCGGGGACGAAGATCCGCCGGATAAGACAGCAGCCTGTTCGAGCAGGCCGGAAAGCGGCGGGAGCGCCTCAGGCGCGAAACGAAATTCGCGGCTCTCGCGCCACGGACGCGGTGTCGTCATACCCACTCGCCCTTGCGGAACACCGGCGTGCGGCCGCCGTCCGGGCGAACGCCGTCGATGTCGATCTTGTCCGAGCCGATCATCCAATCGATGTGGATGAAGCTCTTGTTGCCGCCCTGCGCCGCGATCTGCTCAGGGCTGAGCTTCGCCCCATCGACGAAGCATTTGGAATAGCACTGGCCGAGCGCGATGTGACAGGCGGCGTTCTCGTCGAACAGCGTGTTGAAGAACAGCAGCCCGCTTTTGGCGATCGGCGAGGAATTCGGCACAAGCGCCACCTCTCCGAGGCGGCGCGAGCCTTCATCCGTGTCCAGCACCTTGTTCAGCACTTCCTCGCCGCGCGCGGCTTTCGCCTCGACGATGCGTCCCTCCTCGAATCGCACCGCAATGCCGTCGATCAGCGTGCCCTGGTAGGAAAGCGGCTTGGTGCTGGCGACACGCCCGTCCACCCGCCGGGCGTGCGGCGTGGTGAAGACTTCCTCGGTCGGGATGTTCGGGTTGCAGGTGATTCCATTCTTGGCGGTCGAGGCGCCGCCCTGCCACTCGTGGCCGTCGGCAAGCCCGATCGTCAGCTCCGTGCCCGGACCGGAAAAATGCAACGCCTGGAAACTCTGTCCGTTCAGCCATTCGGTCCGGTTGCGCAGCCGGGCGTTGTGCGCGGCCCACGCCGCGATCGGATCGTCCGCATCGACGCGCGAGGCGGCGAAAATCGCGTCGGCGAGCTTGGCCACCGCGACATCGTCATCCTCGCCGGGAAACACCTGCCTAGCCCATGAGGCGCCGGGATAGGCGACGATGTTCCAGTTGATGTCGAAGCCGGTGATCTTTTCGAGCGCTGGCTGATAGGCGACGGAATTGGCTTTGTTGGCGCGCGCGACCTTCGCGGGGTCCTCGCCCGAAAGCAGCATCGGATTGTCGCCGACGATGGCAAGCCGCGCGGCGCCGCCAGCGAAGGCTTTCGCTATGCCTTCATAGAGCCAGCTTGCGGCGCGGTCGAAGCTTTCGTCCCGCCCGAACCGATAGCGCGAAAGCGTGACCTCCTCGTCGGAGAGGATCGGGGTGACGAGGCCAGCGCCGGCCCTGTAAGCATGATCGGCGATCCGCCGCACCAGCGGCAGCGCCACGACCGGCGCCGTGAGGAACAAATCCTGTCCGGCCTTCAGGTTCAGCCCAACATTGACGGCCACCTCGGCGAGCCTGTCGAGCTTCACCGGGTCGATCGATGAGGAGATCTTGCGCTGGTGCGTGGTCATGGGAATTGAGCCTGCAGGAGCCTCGATCTTCGATACATATCTCACGTTCGCGA
>JBEKSH010000714.1:0-2668 GCA_049517235.1 Roseiarcus sp.
TGGCGTCGAGGCGCGAGTAGATGAACGGCTTGAACAGCTCAAGCGCCATCTTCTTTGGCAGGCCGCATTGATGCAGCTTGAGCTCGGGGCCGACCACGATCACCGAGCGGCCGGAATAGTCGACGCGCTTGCCCAGCAAATTCTGGCGGAACCGCCCCTGCTTGCCCTTGAGCATGTCGGCCAGCGACTTGAGCGGACGCTTGTTGGCGCCCGTGATGACGCGCCCGCGCCGGCCGTTGTCGAACAGCGCGTCGACCGATTCCTGCAACATCCGCTTTTCGTTGCGGATGATGATGTCGGGCGCGCGCAATTCCATCAGCCGCTTGAGGCGGTTGTTGCGGTTAATGACGCGGCGGTAGAGATCGTTCAGGTCCGAGGTCGCAAAGCGCCCGCCGTCGAGCGGCACGAGCGGGCGCAGATCGGGCGGAATCACCGGCACTTCGGTCAGGATCATCCATTCCGGCTTGTTGCCGGAATGCATGAAGGCCTCGATGATCTTGAGGCGCTTGGCGAGCCGTTTGGGCTTCAGCTCGCTCTTCGATTCGGCGATCTCGACCTTCAGATCCTCGGCGATCTTGGCCAGATTCATGCCCTTGAGAATCTCGCGGATCGCCTCGGCGCCGATCATGGCGGTGAAGTTGTCCTGGCCGTATTCGTCCTGCGCGCGCAGATAGTCGTCCTCCGACAGCAGCTGACGGTCCTTGAGCGGCGTCAGGCCTGGATCGAGCACGATGTAGGATTCGAAATACAGGATGCGCTCGAGATCCTTGAGGGTCATGTCGAGCAACAGACCGATGCGCGAGGGCAGCGACTTGAGGAACCAGATATGGGCGACCGGCGCGGCCAGCGAGATATGGCCCATCCGCTCGCGTCGAACGCGCGACAGCGTGACTTCGACGCCGCACTTTTCGCAGATGACGCCCTTGTATTTCATGCGTTTGTACTTGCCGCACAGGCACTCGTAGTCCTTGATCGGCCCGAAGATGCGCGCGCAGAACAGACCATCGCGCTCCGGCTTGAACGTGCGGTAATTGATCGTCTCGGGCTTCTTGATCTCGCCGAACGACCAGGAGAGAATCTTCTCGGGGCTGGCGATGGCGATCTGAATCTGATCGAAGGCCTGCGGTTGAACCACAGGAGCAAAGGGATTCGTGACTTCCTGATTCATTATTTCATCTCCTGCGACGCCGTGCGCTGCGATCGCGCCACGGCTCGCGTTGATGGAAACGGGCGCGGCTCGGGGCGGCCCCGCCCGTCAAGTTCTTGGCTACGCACGCGGCGCCCTTACTCCGCCGCCTCGGCCGGCGGCAGTTCGCCAAGCGGCTTCTTGATCGACGCCAGCTCAACGTTGAGGCCGAGCGAGCGCATTTCCTTCACCAGCACGTTGAAGCTCTCGGGAATGCCCGACTCGAACGTGTCGTCGCCGCGGACGATCGACTCATAGACCTTGGTCCGGCCCGCGACGTCGTCCGATTTGACCGTCAACATTTCCTGCAGCGTGTAAGCCGCGCCATAGGCCTCCAGCGCCCAGACCTCCATTTCGCCGAAGCGCTGGCCGCCGAACTGCGCCTTGCCGCCGAGCGGTTGCTGGGTGACGAGACTGTAGGGGCCGATGGAGCGCGCGTGGATCTTGTCGTCGACCAGATGGTGGAGCTTCAGCATGTAGATATAGCCGACGGTCACCTTGCGATCGAAGGTCTCGCCGGTGCGCCCGTCATACAGGGTCACCTGGCCCGACGAATCGAAATTGGCCATCTTGAGCATCTCGACGATGTCGCGCTCGCGCGCGCCGTCGAACACCGGCGTCGCGATCGGAATGCCGCGGCGCAGATTCTCGCCAAGCTCGACCACGTCCTTGTCGTCAAGGTCCTGGATCGTCTCGTTGACCCCGTATATTTCCTTGAGCTTGGCGCGCAGCGGCTTCACGTCGCCCTTGCGCATATAGAGGTTGACGGCCTCGCCCACCTGCTTGCCCAGGCCCGCGCAGGCCCAGCCAAGGTGCGTTTCGAGAATCTGGCCGACGTTCATGCGGCTTGGCACGCCCAATGGATTGAGCACGATGTCGACCGGCGTTCCGTCCTCGAGGAAGGGCATGTCCTCCTGCGGCACAATGCGCGACACGACGCCCTTGTTGCCATGGCGTCCCGCCATTTTGTCGCCGGGCTGGATCTTGCGCTTCACGGCGATGAAGACCTTGACCATCTTCATCACGCCGGGCGGCAATTCGTCGCCGCGCTGCAGCTTCTCGACCTTGTCGAGGAAGCGGCTCTCGAGCCCCTTCTTCGATTCGTCGTATTGCTTGCGCATCGCCTCCAGCTCGGACATGGTTTGATCGCTCTCGAGAGCGAAATTCCACCATTGCGAGCGCGGATGCTCGTCGATCAGCGCGCGGGTCAGCACCTGATCCTTCTTGAACCCTTTGGGACCCGACAAGGCGCGCTTGCCGATCAGCACCTCGGCGAGACGGGCGAAGACGTTGCGATCGAGAATGGCCAGTTCGTCATCGCGATCCTTGGCGAGCCGCTCGATTTCCTCGCGCTCGATCGCCTGGGCGCGCTCGTCCTTGTCGACGCCGTGACGATTGAACACGCGCACTTCGACGATCGTGCCCTGGACGCCGGGGGGGACGCGCAGCGAGGTGTCGCGCACGTCCGAAGCCTTCTCGCCG
>JBEKSH010000715.1:0-2661 GCA_049517235.1 Roseiarcus sp.
CTCGAAGTCGGCGCCTTTCTCGGGCCTGATCAAAAGGCCGAGCTCGCCACGCGATTTTCGCGCGCCTTGGCGCTGGCGCGGCGCGGTCCGAGACTTTCCGATTAGGGTTAGAGTCGCCAGCGGGATGCGGCGCGCGAAGGCGGCGAATCGCCCCGGCTCATCGCGATCGGACTTTCAAAATTCAGCCTGCCGACGCACCGCCTTTTCGACTTCGATCATCTGCTTGACTGAAAGACCCGCCGTCAAAGCGTCGAGCTCGGCGTCCTTGATGCCGGCGGCTTTCGCGAAACGATGCCACGCCGCCGCCTGCACCGGATCTTTGGGAACGCCGCGACCGACGGCGTAGAGACGCGCGAGACGATTCTGGGCGATTGGATTGTTCTTGGCCGCCGCTTTCAGGAAGAGCTTGGCGGCGCCCGCCTCGTCCCTCGTCACGCCGACGCCGTTGAACAGCATGATGGCGTATTCGACCTGGCCAGCGATAATACCGCCGTCGGCGGCGCGCTTCAGCCAATGCGCGGCGGCGCCGATATCGAGGGGAACGCCGCGTCCCTCGCGCAGCAGCACGCCATAGGAATAAGCGCCGTCGTCATCGCCCGCTTCCGCGGAACGGCGGAACAGATCGGCCGCCTTGGCGAAGTCGGGTCCGGACGAGCCGTCGCCCTCGATCGCCATGACGCCCAGATTATACAGCGCGCCCGCATGACCCTGCGCCGCCGCCTTTTCGAACAGGGCGGCCGCGCCGGCCCGATCCTTCGCGACCCCCGTCCCGTTCAGCAGCAACAGCGCGAGCGCGAATGTCGCCTGGCGATCGCCGAGGTCGGCGGCCAGACGATACCAGCGCGCCGCTTCGGCGTAGTCGCGCTTGACGCCCACGCCGTCCCGGTAGATTTCGCCGACCAGGGTCATCGCCGGGCCGTCCTTCGGGTTGGCTGCGATGCGTTTCATCGCCTCTCTCAGCGCGGTGACATAGAGGCCGCGTTGGTAGGCGGCGAATGCAAAATCGGGCGCGGGGCCCGACGACGGCGCCGCGCCGGGCGCGCGGACGCCGCCCCCAGCGGGCGGCATGACGACGCCGCTCGTCGAGAATTGCGCGGTGGCCGGGCCGGACGCCGCCAGGGCGACGAGAAGGAGGGCGAATTGAAAACGCGACGGCATGGCGTCAGTCTGGTCGGCGCGCGAGGATCGCCCGCGCCTGCGCCAGCGCCTCGAGCGGCGCGGGCGCGCTCCAGATTGCGTCGCCGAGCGCGACGAAATCGGCGCCCGCGTCGGCCAGCGGGGCGATGTCTTCCAGCGCAGCGGCGTAGGCGACGCAGGGCGGTTCGAAGATTTCGGCCCACCATGCGACGCGCTCGATGGTCTCTTCGGCCGGCGGCGTGAAGCCGTCGCGCCTTGGCTCGCCAAACATCACATAGTCGGCGCCCGCTTCGCCGGCGTTCATCGCGTCATCGCGCGTGCGCAACAGGCCGGCGCCGACGATCCGCTCCGGCTTGAGGCTGGCCAGCGCGTCGTTCAGTGCGCCGCCGTCGCCGCTGATATGCGCGCCGTCGGCGCCGACCCTGGCGGCGAGCCGCGGATCATTGTCGACTAGCAGCGCCGCGCCGGCGTTGGCGGCGATCTCGACGAGGCGCGTGACGATCTTGCGGGCGTCGCCTTCGGCGCCCGGCGCCAGCCGCGCCAGCACGCAGGCGACGTCGCGGGCCTCCAGCGCGCCGGCCAGGGTCGGCGCGAAGGCGTCGAGATCGTCGGCGCGCAACGGCGGGGTGAATAGATATAGTTGGTGAGACTGCGCGGTCGTCATGATCTCGTACCGTTCGGCGCGGGTTCTCGCCGAGCAATGACGCCAAAACATGGGTTGCGCAAGCGCCGCGCCCTCGCTGGATGCTTCGCCGCGCCGCCGCGAAAAAATTGCTCGTGCGCGGGGAAGAGCTTTAAGAGGCGGCCGCCTTTTCGGACAGGATCATGCGCCAAGACAGGATGCGGGCGAGCAAGATTGAATCAGAGCGAAGCAATCTTGCTCTGATGGGTGGCGAACGCCATGCGCAGAAGTTCGACCTGGCTCGCGATCGGGCTTGGCGCGCTTCGACTTTCGCAAGCTTGCGCGGCGAACAGCGACTGGTCGAGATGAATGATCCGCGCCTGCAGGCGCATGGATCGGAAGCTCAGGGCGCACAGGCGCGGGGGAAGCTCCTCGAACAATTCGGGCGCGCAGGCGACTTCCTGCCGCGCCAGCCGGACCTTGTGCTTTTCCGAGGCGGCCTGCGCCGGAGTCATATCTCCCTCGTTGACCGCGCGCTGCAGCAGCAGCCATGACGCCAATTGCATCAGGCGGGTCGTCAGGCGCATGCTCTCGGTCGCATAGGCCATCGCCACGGCGCGGCGCAACGGCCGGGACTCGTCGCGCCCCACGCCGTCGAGATAGCTCGCCGATTCCTCCACCAGAGCCATGCCCTCTCTGAACAAAGCCTTGAAGCCGCTCGACGTGGCGAGCTTTTGCACGAAGCAGATTGTCGACGGCTTCAAGGGATCGGACCGCGACGAATCGTGGGACGAACCGAGCCGGGAAGGGCTCGATGTGGAACCGTCGAATGGGCGCGCCATGATTAGCTCTCTTGTCCTCGCCTCGTCAGCCGAACCGAAATCGCCAAAACGGAGCAGGCC
>JBEKSH010000716.1:0-4621 GCA_049517235.1 Roseiarcus sp.
GTCCACAGACCGCAGAGACCCGCAATCGGCTCCTCGCCGATGTCGCGCTTGGACGACGTTGGGTCGGCCAGATGATGAAAGGCGATGTCAAAGACGTCGGCGCCCTCGCACGGCGCGAGGGCAAGAGCGAGCGGGCCATCCGAACGACCCTGTCGCTCGCCTTTCTCGCCCCAGACATCGTGCGCGGCGCGATCGAGGGAAGACTGCCGCGCGGCGTGGGCATTTCCAATTTTGAGGACCTGCCGCTTGCATGGTCCGGCCAGCGCAGCCTCATCGAGGCGCTCGCTTAACTCGCTCATCACGGCGCCGTGTCCGCAAACTGCGCTGCCGTAGTGTTCGAAACGGTCTGCCCTGCGCAAACGCCATCGGAGTTTTGCACATAGATTTTGGGGCCGCCAGACCGGTCGGCAAACGGCCGCGCTGAACGCCCAATGTCCAATCTGGCAGACCGGAAGTCTCTGGAAACGTCGCGAAATCGCCCTGTTTCCCGGGGTTTTTCGGAGACGACCGCAAAGTCATAAAATCGCGAGAATGGGTGGTGGTGGACGCAGTCCGCGCGAACCGGTCTCCGACGGGAAATTCCCAGCTAGCTGGGAATTTATCTGGGAATTTGGCGCAATTCGCGCACGGACGGCTATTTGACTGAGCGTTATGCCATTGATTACGATAGATTTTCCTTGCGATCCGAGCCAAATTCCCTACGGATCGGAACTGGGAATTACTGGGAATTCGCGTCGGCACTGTTGGCGAGGCGCCATGCGCCGCCGGTTCCACAGAGCGGCCACGCCAATACGTCGGCTGGGAGGGGGAACGTCGAAGCGCCTAAGTGGCGGTCACCCCAGTGGCGGGGGGAGACAACTCGATGGTGCGCGTTGGTGGCGAATAGACATCGAGTGCCGTGCATCTTCTTTTGTTCTTGGTTTCACGTGTGCCGCCACGTGAAACCAAGAACAAAAGAAGATGCTTGACTTTTCGTTGCGAGTGTCAAGAAGATTTTTTCGGTGTGGACTCAATCTTATACGACCCCCCCTGCCAACACCAGGCCGATGGTCGTCCTGGTGATCTCCCTTTTGGTTAATAAGAATTGAGGTTGACAACACTGCTAAAAAGTTATCTAGCCTTCGCGCATGCGGACTACTTCGGCCCCAGGGGCGCGGAGCGGTCTGGGCGAGCTTGCAGTTAAGCAGGAGGCTTTCTCGGTCTTGCCCGAACATCGATAGCCGTTCTCCTCGTGAGGGCGGCGTCATTTGTGTTTGGGCTTGATCGCGGGGCCTCCGCTTGGACTGCTCTTAAACCTCCGGGGACGGAATCCGTCCTTTTTCGGAGGTTTTTCTGTGAGTAATCGAAAATCCAAGGACTGGGCGCCTACCCCGCCAAAAGGCGTGGCGGCGACCGTCGCCGCCAAATCGCGCAAGCGTCGCCAGGCGCAACGCGCGCTGACCGAAATCGACGCCCACGCGCCTGTCAGGAGGCGCAACGATCTCGCACCGCGCCTGAAATTCGTGATGACGCCGACCGACCGCCTAAAGCCTGCCTCGCGGCAGGTCAGGCGCCGCGACGCGACCCAGAAAGCGCGGGTTCGCGCCAGCATCGAACGGTTTGGGGTTTGCAGGCCGATTCTTGTCAGCGCCGATCACACCATAGTCGAAGGTCACGGCGTCTGGGAGGTGGCCAAGGAATTGGGGATTGCCGAAATCCCCCGCATCGTCGTCGACCACCTCGACGCCAACGAACTGCGCCTCTTGCCCATCGCCCTCAACCGTATTTCGGAAACGGGCGATTGGGACCCTGAGATTCTACGCATCGAGTTCGAAGAACTGATCGTGCTCGGCGAAGACCTCGTGCTGACCGGATTCGAAACGGTCGAAATCGACACCCTCCTTCTGGGCGATACGGACGATGTGAGCGACGAGGAGGCTCTGCCGGAACTGCGTGCCGACGCGGTTTCCCGCGCCGGCGATGTCTGGGTGCTCGGCGACCATCGCCTCATTCAGGGCGACGCCCGAGATCCCTACGCCTATGTCCTGATCATGAGCGAAGGAGAATTGGCCAGGCTCGTGCTCACCGATGAACCGTTTAACGTGCCGAACGTCGGCCACGTGACGGGCGACGGGCGCCATCGCGAATTCGCCATGGCGAACGGCGAAATGAACGCCGAGGAATTCATGGCCTTCAACAAGGCATGGATGTCGGCCGCGATGGCCTACCTCGTCGACGGCGGCCTGCTGGCCACGTTCATCGACTGGCGCTCGGTCGAAATCGTGCTGGCCTGCGGACGCGAGCTCGACCTCGCGCTCCTCAACGTGATCGTGTGGGCCAAGTCCAATGGCGGTCAGGGCAGCCTGTGGCGCTCCCAGCACGAACTCCTTCCCTTCTTCAAGAAGGGCAGCGCGCCGCACGTCAACAACATCGAGCTAGGCCGACACGGCCGCTGGCGCTCGAACGTGTGGACCTATCCCGGCGCCTCGAGCCTCGGTTCGGACGCGCGCGAGGGCTTGGCGCAGCATCCGACCGTCAAGCCGCGGGCGCTTCTCGAGGACGCCCTCCTTGACGTCACCAACCGCGGCGACATCGTGCTGGAGCCGTTCGCCGGCTCGGGTTCAACTCTGTTGGCGGCCGAAGCGACAGGGCGCCTGTGCCGCGCCATCGAAATCGACGGGCGCAGACGACCGGCTGCGTGGCCCGCTTGGCCGAGACCGGCGAGACGTTCGGCGAAGTCCAGGCGAGGCGCTCGGACGACCGCGACGCCGAAACGCCTGGCTCGCAATCATGGGCTCGTGACGGCGACGCGGACGTCGAGGGAGTACAGCCATGACCGCGCATGCTCCCCCCAAAATCGAGCCGTCCAAAAGCTATGACGTCGGCTACTGCAAACCGCCAAAGTCTGGCCAGTTTAAGCCGGGCCAGTCGGGCAATCCGCATGGCAAGCCGAAAAAACAGCCTCTTATGGCGCAGCCCCAGGCCAAAAACGTGACGCTTCCGGCCAAAATCGGGGGCGAGGTCACGCCGACTCTGAAGGAGCAGTGTGATGACAGCGCATAGCCCGTCCCAGGACAAGCCGCCCAAGAATTATACAGTCGGCTACGGCAAACCACCGGAGAAGCACCAATTTCAGCAAGGCCAGCGCGCCAATCCTCACGGCAGGCCGAAAGGTCGGCCCAGCATCGACCAGCTCCTGCTCGAGGAGGTGGCGCGATTGATCAAAATCAAAGTCGGCGACGAGGTGATCCACGTGTCGAAAGAGCGAGCTATGCTGCGCAAGCTGATCGATCTCGCCCTTCAGGGCGATGTCGCCGCCGCGCGCCTTGTCCTTAGTTTGCGCGATCGCGCTCAGATCGCGCTGGAAGTCGCTCCGCAGGCCGAGGAGCCGCTGACCACTGAGGAACTCGAGGCGCTCAAGCTGATGCGCAAGACCGACGGAAATTGACGCCATGACGGTAGATCCGAGCGACTTTCGCCGCGAGCAACGCGAAAAGCTGCGTGCCTACGCCCGCGATAATTTCTATGGCTTCTATCGGCTGATGGCTCCGGTGCTGATGCCGGGTCAGCCTTTCCTACCCGCGCGTCATTTTCGAGTGCTCGCCCGCGCGCTCGAAAAGGTCGCCAAGGGCGAAACCCGCCGCCTTTCTGATCGCGATCCCGCCGCGGCACGGCAAGAGCATGCTTGCGTCGGTGGCCCTGCCCGCCTGGATTCTGGGTCGCGACCCCACGCGAAAGATCATCTGCGCGTCCTACGGCGACGTGCTCTCGAAGGACTTTTCCACTCGCTCGCGCGATGTCGTGTGGTCGCCGCACTACCAAGCAGTTTTTCCCGGCACGCAAATCGACGCCGGCGGCGCCTCCCTCGTCGAGCTGCGAACGACGGCCAAGGGCTATCGCCTGTCGACGACCGTTGAAGGCGCGGTCACCGGCAAGGGCGCGCATTTTACCATCGTCGACGACCCCTTGAAGGCGATTGACGCGACATCTGAACCGGCGCGCAACGCCGTCTATGACTGGATGAAGGGCTCGCTCATGTCGCGATTCGACAATCCCGCGGAGGGCGCGATGATCGTCATCCACCAGCGACTGCATCAGGACGACCCTATCGGCCGTCTCCAGGCGGACGGCGGCTGGGAATATCTTGAAATGCCAGGCGAATGCGTTGAGCAGCAAGTCTTCGACCTCGGCGATGGCGAAAGCTGGATTTTCAGGCCCGGGGATCTGCTGTTTCCGGAGATGTTTGGCCGCGCGGCGCTTGACCAGCAACGCATCGACTTCGGCGAGATGGGTTTCAACGCCCAAATACTCCAGCGACCGTCGCCGCCCGGCGGCAACTTGTTCAAGCTGAAGTACTTTCAGCGCTACGAAGAGCGGCCAGTCCTGTATGAATTGATCGTGCAGAGCTGGGACCCAGCGGTCGTCGACACCGAGACCGCCGCCTTCACCGTGTGCACGACGTGGGGTATCAAGGGCCAGAAGCTCTACTTGCTTGACGTGTTTCGCAAACGCTTGCAGTTCGTAATTGCTCACGTCCCTGGGCGCAGGTTAGTCAAGCGGCGCATGGGATTGGCAGGCCTTGGAGGGTGAGGCGGATGGCGTCGATTGCGCGGATGGATCTTCGGCGGGCGGTTTCGACGAC
>JBEKSH010000717.1:0-2655 GCA_049517235.1 Roseiarcus sp.
ATGTCGACTCGATCCTGTCTTCCATGCCGCCGATCGTGAAATGGCCCTGAGCGACCGCCTGCGCCTGCAAGAAGATCGCTTCAGGTCGAGTCGACAGGAAACGGAAACCGGCGCCCCCTGGCGCGCTAGCCTGGAACCGGCAGGAAATTTCGACCTTGAACGCCCGCCCGCCCCACTTGCCTGTATAGGTTATCGTTGGCAGGTATGGGGCGCACGAGAATCCGGCCCGCCGCGGGAGGAGCCAAGCGATTGGACGAGAAAACGCGCATTCTCATCGCCGACGATCATCCCCTCGTCCTGGGCGCCCTGCGGCAAGCCTTGACCGGTGCCATCACGGGCGCGGAAATCTTCGAGGCGGCCGATCTCGAAAGCCTGCTGGCGGTCCTCGACAAGACGCCCGACATGGACCTCGTTCTGCTGGATCTTTCCATGCCTGGGGTGCGCGGATTTTCCGGGCTGATGTATCTGCGCGCGCAGCACGCCAGCGTGCCGGTCATCATCGTGTCCGCCAACGAGGATCGCGCGGTCATGCGCCGCTGCCTGGATTTCGGCGCTTCCGGCTATATCCCGAAATCGCTCGACGTCGAGACGATGCGCGCCGCCGTGCGGACGGTGCTCGAAGGGGCGAGATGGGCCCCGCCCGATCTCGATCTTTCGACCCCCGATGACGCCAGCGCCCTCGTGCGGCGCCTTTCTTCGCTGACGCCGCAGCAGGTGCGCGTCCTGATGATGCTGTCGGAAGGCCTGCTCAACAAACAGATCGCCTACGAGCTTTCCGTGTCCGAGGCGACAATCAAGGCGCATGTTTCGGCTATTCTGCAGAAGCTGGGAGTGGAAAGCCGCACCCAGGCGGTCATTGTCGCCGCCAATATCGAAAAGGGACAGTGGCCCGCGCGAGCGCCATGACGCGCGCGGGCGACGCCGCCATTGCGCCGGCCGGCGCGGCCAAACTAAACTGAACGGCTGGACGGCGCCCGTTCGCGCGCGCCATCAAGGCAAGGGCAGGGAACGCTTGAGATGATCCGCACCGTCGAGACGAAGCCGTTCGCCGACCAGAAGCCAGGCACCTCCGGCCTGCGCAAGAAGGTTCCGGTTTTCCAGCAAGCGAACTATGTCGAAAATTTCGTGCAGTCGATTTTCGACTCTCTGGAGGGCTTCGCCGGCAAGACGCTGGTGGTGGGCGGCGACGGGCGCTACTACAATCGCGAAGCGATCCAGAAGGTGATCAAGATCGCCGCCGCCAACGGTTTTGGCCGCCTGGTCGTCGGTCAGGGCGGCATTCTCTCGACGCCCGCCGTTTCCTGCCTCATTCGCGGACGCGCCGCCTACGGCGGGATCATCCTGTCGGCGAGCCACAATCCGGGCGGGCCCGACGGCGACTTCGGCATCAAATACAATGTCGGCAACGGCGGCCCCGCGCCGGAGAAGGTCACCGACGCGGTGTTCGCGCGCACCAGGATCATCGACCGCTATAGAATTGCCGATGCGCCCGACGTCGACCTCGACACGATCGGCGTGACGAAGCTGGCGGGCGCCGAAGTCGATATCATCGATCCGGTCACCGAGTATTCGGCGCTGATGAAGACGCTGTTCGACTTCAACGCGATCAGCGCCTTGTTCGCCTCCGGCTTTCGCATGCGTTTTGACGCGATGCACGCGGTGACCGGTCCCTATGCGCACGCGATTCTCGAGGGGGAGCTCGGCGCGGGCGCCGGCACGGTGGTCAACGGCAAGCCTCTGCCCGACTTTGGCGGCCATCATCCCGACCCCAACCTCACCTACGCCCGGGAGCTCTATGATCTGATGATGTCGCCGGAGGCGCCCGATTTCGGCGCCGCGTCCGACGGGGACGGCGATCGCAACCTTATCATCGGGCGCGGCATTTTCGTAACGCCGTCCGACTCGCTGGCGATGCTGGCGGCCAATGCGCATCATGCGCCGGGCTACGCCAAAGGGCTGACGGGCGTCGCCCGCTCGATGCCGACCAGCGCCGCCGCGGACCGCGTCGCCGCGCGAATGGGCGTCAAGTGCTACGAGACTCCCACCGGATGGAAGTTTTTCGGCAATCTTCTCGACGCTGGGCTCGCGACAATCTGCGGCGAGGAGAGTTCGGGCACCGGCTCGAACCACGTGCGCGAGAAAGACGGCCTGTGGGCGGTGCTGTTATGGCTCAACATCTTGGCCAAGCGGCGCATCTCCGTCCTCGATCTCGCGCGCGAACATTGGTCGATCTATGGGCGCAACTATTACACGCGCCACGATTATGACGAGATCGACCTGGGCGCCGCCAACGGCCTGATGGACGCGTTGCGCGGCCAGCTTGCAAGCCTGCCGGGCGCGAGCCGCGGCACCCTCAAGATTCACGCCGCCGACGACTTCGCCTATCACGATCCCGTCGACGGCTCCGACACCGCGGCGCAGGGCGTGCGCATCCTGTTCGAGGGCGGCTCGCGCATCGTCTACAGGCTGTCGGGCACGGGAACGGCCGGGGCGACCTTGCGGGTCTACATCGAGCGCTATGTGCCGGAAAGCGGCGATCTCGGGCAAGAAACCCAATCCGCGCTGGCCGACCTGATCGCGCTTTCCCGCGCGCTGGTCGGCGTCGAGCAACGCACCGGGCGTAGCGCGCCGAGCGTCATCACCTGACGGCGAAGC
>JBEKSH010000718.1:0-2654 GCA_049517235.1 Roseiarcus sp.
CCGTTCCCTTTTTCGGATTGAAAATCGCAAAGCGGCCGTAGAGCGTCTCCGAAGTCAGCAGCACGACGAAAATCAGACCTTGCAGCACCAACACGGTGGCGTCGGGAAGCTCCATACGCCGCTGAATCAGGCCGCCCGACGCGACGAGGCCGCCGAACAGGATCGCGATGGGCACGACGACCAGCGGATTGTGGCGGGCGAGAAACGACACCAGGATGCCGGTGAAGCCGTAGCCCGCCGCCAGCGATGCGTTGGCGCGACCCTGAATCGCCGCCACTTCAAAGAACCCCGCCAGTCCCGCGCAGCCGCCCGCGATCATCGCGCAACTGACGATCAGCTTGCCGACCGGCAGCCCCTGCGCGAGGGCGGCGCGGAAATTGCCGCCGGTCACCCGCGCCGCGAAACCGAAAGTCGTGCGGGTCATCAGGAAATAGAGGGCGATCGACAGCAGGACGCCGACAGCGAAGCCCCAATGCACGTCGGTGCCGGGGATTTTCCCGACCATATAGGCGTCGCCGATCGGCTTGGTCGAAGGCTTATTGGGATTGCTGGCGTCGCGCATCACGCCTTCGACGAAGAAGTTCATGATGGCGATGCCGATATAGGTCAGCAACAATGACGATATTGTCTCGTTGACGCCGCGCGCATAGCGCAGATAGCCGGCCAGTCCGACCCAGACGGCGCCGACGGCGAGCGCAGCGACGACCATGACGACCATGGTTATCGCCGGGGGGACGAAGCCGACCATCGGCACGGCGATCGCCGCCGCCGCAAAGCCGCCGAGCACCAGCGCGCCCTCGGCGCCGATCATGATCAGGCCGATGCGCGCGGGGATCGCCACGGCGAGCGCCGTCAGGATCAGCGGCGAGGAGCGTTGCAGCGTGTTCTGGAAGGAGAACGCGGTGCCGAATCCGCCTCGCCAGACATAATCGACAAAATCGATCGGCGACTTGCCGATCGCCAGCAGGAACACCGCGAACAACAGCGCCGCCATCAGCAGCGCGAACGCCGGGATCGCGACATATTCGGAATTCGCGCGCAGCCGCAACGCGAAGTCCGAACCCGCGGCCGGCGCCGTCGGCGGCTTCACCGCCGCCGCGACGGCGGAAAGGTCGCCCGCTGCCGGCGAGCCGGTGCTCATGTCGCCCCCGCTCAGGTGATCGAACCGACGACGCCTTCGAGCAGATAGTTCATCTGATCGAGGAACGGGTCGAGATTGTCGTAGGTCTTGTCGATCACCACCTTGCCGGTCTTGTTGTCCTTCAGCGGACCGACGTAGATCGGCTTCTTCGCCTTCAGGTCGGCGATGGCGGCCGTTGCGGCGGCTTTGGCCGCCTCGCTGGCGCCGGCGCCGAACGGCGTGTTCTGCACCATGTCGCTCTCGATGCCGCCGGCCGTGAAGTTCGGGAGCTTCTTGCCCGCGGCGAGGTCGGCCGCGTAACCCTTGTAGATCGTCTCCCATTTGTATTCGGCGCCCGTGATGAAGCCCTTGGGGGCGAGAGGCGCCTGGCTGGCGTTGTGGCCGCAGCTTTTCACGCCGCGCTTCTCGGCGGTTTCGATCACCACTTTGGGCGAATCGACGTGACAGGTGATCACGTCGCAGCCGGCGTCGACTAGCGCGCTCGCCGCTTCCGCCTCGCGCACCGGCATCGACCAGTCGCCGGTGAAGATCACCTGGACCACCGCTTTGGGATTGACCTTTTTCGCGCCGAGCATGAACGAATTGATGTTGCTCAGCACGCTGGCGATCGGCTTGGCGGCGACGAAGCCGAGCTTGTTCGACGTCGTCGACAGGCCCGCCGCGACGCCGTCGACGTAATGGCCTTGGTTGAGATAGCCGAAATAGCTGCCCGCGTTGATCGGGTCCTTGTCCTTGTTCCACAGGGGCGCCGCGTGGCGGAACTCGACCTTGGGATATTTCTTGGCCATGTCGACGACGAACGGCGTGTAATAGCCGAAGGAAGTCGCGAGGATCAGCCCGGCGCCGTCGAGGTTGATCATCGATTCCATCGTCTTGCCGCAGGCGTCCGTCTCAGGAACGTTCTCTTCCTCGACGACCTTGACGCCGGGCACCAGTTTCAGCGCCGCAGCCGCGACGGCATGGGCCTGATTCCATCCGAAATCGTCGCGCGCGCCGACGTAGACGATGCCGACCGTCAGATCGGCCGCGAAGGCGCGCGTTGCGCCCGCCATGCTCAACGCCAAGCCCGCCGTTCCGGCGACGGTGGTCTGCAAAAACGCGCGACGAGAAAATTCCGCTGATGACATTGGGGCGTCCTCTATCCTTGTATCCTTGGGAGGCGCAGGCAACGGCGCGCGCCTGCCGATGGCGCAGCAAAGAGCATGCCGGAATTGCGCGGGCGCGAAGGCGGGGCGGGATGTCGACAGGCGCTCAATATGGCGGCGTCGTGCCTGAAACCTAGGCAAAATTGCCTATCGCTTCACATCGACCCCGCGGTCCGCAGCGAGCGGATGGTGCGGGCGATTGCGCGAGACTTGCATATGGGGCAGGGAAGGGCGCCTTGGTCTTGCCTGCCTAGTCGCCCGCTTCAATCAATTTGAAAGGATTTTGTGATTCGCTTTTGTCGCAGGCTGAGCGACGGAGGCGATTATGACGGCGAGCGAGAATTCTGTGAAGAAATATGTTGTGAGGT
>JBEKSH010000719.1:0-2652 GCA_049517235.1 Roseiarcus sp.
GGCGGAATCATATAGAAAGGCGCCGCTGGATTTTCCGGCGCAGGATGCCCAGAACTTGCCCGACAAGAAAGATGAGAGGCCGCCCGGCGGCCCCTCCGATATCAAGCCCGTTTCGATCAGCGACGAAATGAAGCGCAGCTATCTCGATTACGCGATGAGCGTCATCGTCAGCCGCGCTTTGCCGGACGTGCGCGACGGGCTGAAGCCGGTGCACCGGCGCATTCTGTTCGCGATGCGCGAACTGAATTTCACGCCGGACCGCCCCTACAACAAATCGGCGCGCGCGGTCGGCGAGACGATGGGAAAATACCATCCGCACGGCAACCTTGCGATTTACGATGCGCTGGTGCGCATGGTGCAGGATTTTTCGATGCGGCTGCCCTTGCTCGACGGGCAGGGCAATTTCGGTTCGGTCGACGGCGACCCGCCGGCGGCCGATCGCTATACTGAAGTGCGGCTCGAGCGGGTCGCGATGTCGCTGCTCGATGACCTCGACAAGGAAACCGTCGACTTTCGTCCCAATTACGACGAGAAGGAGCTCGAGCCGGTCGTCCTGCCCGCCCGCTTTCCCAATCTTCTGGTCAATGGCGCGGGCGGCATCGCCGTCGGCATGGCGACCAATATTCCGCCCCATAATCTCGGCGAGGCGATTGACGGCGCGCTGGCGCTGATGGAGCGGCCGGATATGAGCTTTGAGGATCTTCTCGAAATCATTCCCGGTCCCGATTTTCCGACCGGCGGCGCGATCCTGGGGCGCGGCGGCATTCGCTCGGCCTATGCGACCGGGCGCGGCTCGATCATCATGCGCGCGAAAGTCGCGGTCGAGGAGATTCGCAAGGACCGCGAAGCGCTGATCGTCACCGAGATTCCCTATCAGGTAAACAAGGCGACGCTGATCGAGAAAATCGCCGACCTGGTGCGCGAAAAGCGCGTCGAGGGCATTTCGGACTTGCGCGACGAGTCCGATCGCGACGGCATGCGCATCGTCATCGAGATCAAGCGCGACGCCGTGCCCGAGGTCGTGTTGAATCAGCTTTGGCGCTTCACCGCGATGCAATCGAGCTTCGGCGCCAACATGATCGCGCTGAGCGGCGGGCGTCCGCTGATGATGACCCTGAAGGACATGCTGGCGGCGTTCGTCGAGTTTCGCGAGGAAGTCGTCACAAGGCGCACCAAGCATTTGCTGACCAAGGCGCGCGACGGCGCGCATCTGCAGGTGGGCCTGGCGATCGCGGTCGCCAATATCGACGAAGTGATCCGCCTGATCAGAACCTCGCCCGACGCCGCCGCGGCGCGCGCCGCGTTGATGGAGCGCGCCTGGCCGGCGCGCGACATGGCGCCGCTGGTGGCGCTGATCGCCGATCCGCGCCATGTATTGAGCGAAGACGGCGCGGTGCGCCTGTCCGAAGCGCAGGCGCGCGCCATTCTCGAACTGCGCCTGGCGCGGCTGACCGCGCTCGGGCGCGACGAAATCGCCGAGGCGCTGAACAAGCTGGCCGCGGAGATCGCCGAATATCTGGAGATTCTACGCTCGCGCTCGCGCGTGATGGGGATCATTCGCGACGAACTGGTCGCGGTGAAGACGGCGTTTGCGACGCCGCGCCGCACGATCATCCTCGACAGCGACGCCGACATGGAGGACGAAGACCTCATCCAGCGCGAGGACATGGTCGTGCTGGTCAGCCACGGCGGCTATATCAAGCGCGTGCCGCTGTCGACCTACCGCGCGCAACGGCGCGGCGGCAAAGGCCGCTCCGGCATGCAGACGCGCGAGGAGGATTTCGTCGCGCGGCTGTTCGTCGCGACCACGCACCAGCCGGTGCTGTATTTCTCCTCGATGGGCCAGGCCTACAAGGAGAAGGTCTGGCGGCTGCCGCTGGCCGCCCCGCAGGCGCGCGGCAAAGCGCTTGTCAACCTGCTGCCGCTGGAGCCGGGCGAGCGCATCACCACCATCATGCCGCTGCCCGAGGACGAAGCGAGCTGGGAGAATCTCGACGTGATGTTCGCGACGACGCGCGGCACGGTGCGGCGCAACAAGCTGTCCGATTTCGCGCAGGTCAATCGCGCCGGCAAGCTCGCCATGCGGCTGGACGAGGGCGAATCGATCGTCGACGTGCAGATCTGTTCGGAAAGGGACGACGTGTTGCTGACCACCATGCTCGGCCAGTGCATCCGCTTTTCCGTCGGCGAGGTCCGCGTGTTCAAGGGGCGCGACTCGATGGGCGTTCGCGGCGTTTCGCTGGCCGAAGGCGACGGCGTCATTTCGCTGGCGATCCTGCGCCAGTTCGACGCCGGCGCCGAAGAGCGCGCGGCCTATCTCAAGATGCGCCGCGCGATGGCCGGCGAAACCGGCGAGGAGGCGGTCGCCGAGCCGGACGCCGAAGCCCCCGCCGAAGTCGAGGCGGCGCTTTCGACGGCGCGTTACGCCGAAATGTCGGCGGCCGAGCAGATCATCCTCACCGTTTCGGAGAACGGCTACGGCAAGCGCTCTTCGTCGTTCGAATATCGCCTGACCGGGCGCGGCGGCAAAGGCATCGTCGCGATGGCGGTCAACCCGCGCAACGGCAAGCTGGTCGCCTCCTTCCCGGTGGAGCATGGCGACGAGATCATGCTGGTGACCGACGGCGGCCAGCTCATCCGCTGCCCGGTCGA
>JBEKSH010000720.1:0-2651 GCA_049517235.1 Roseiarcus sp.
CCGATGCCAGGTCCAAAGGTCGCGTTGCTGCTGGCGATCGCCGCGATGGCGCCGGGCGCGTGTTTCGCGCAAGGCGGCGCCGCCGCGCCGGAGCAGGGTAGCCGCGCGCCTGCGCTGGCGCCGCTCGGCGTCGGGGCGCTGCATATCGCCGCGCACCCCGATCTCGACGTCGAAAAGATCGCCGTCGACGTGACGCTCGACGCCGTCGTCGCCTCATACGCGCTCAGGAACAAGGGGCGGGCCGCGCTCGATCTCGCCGCCAGCGTCGCCCTGCCGGGGCTGCAGGCCTATGCCGACGACGGCGAACCCTGGAATCTACCCGCCGCCACGCCGGAAAATCCGCTCGTCCTTTCCATCGCCGCCGACGGCGCGCCGGTGGCGGCCAAAGCCGACGTCAAGGCCTATGCGCTCGGCGTCGACCGGCGGGCCGAGATCGAAGCCGCGCATTTGTCGCTGTTGCCGTTCGCCCCGCAGACGGCGCGGGCGCTCGCCGGCCTCGGCCCGAAAGCCCTGGCGGAATTATCCGACTTGGGAATCGTCTCTCCACGCGATCCCGAACACCCGGATCGCCCGGCCATCGCCGATTGGACGCTCGCCGTCGTTTACAGCTGGCGCCAGCCGCTGCCGGTGGGCAAGACGACGACGGTCGCCGTGAAATACACGCCGCTGAAGGCCCAGGCGCGCTACGGCCATGCCGATGCGCTCGATCTGGAAGACCTCAAGGACGAAGCCTGCCTTACGCCGCCGTTGCTCGGCGCCGCGCAGGAAAAGCTCAAGAGCCCGGGCAGCGCCTTGACGGTCACCGAGATCGCGCTGGTCAACGAGCCGCCGCTGCGCTGGTTCGACAGCCCCGCCGCCAGCGTCTCGGTGCGAAAGCCCGGGCCCGACGCGATCGTCGCGTTCTGCGGAATGGACGCCGGCGCCGCCGATCAGGCGGTCGTTCGGGGCGCCGAACTCGGCGGCCCGGACCCCCGGGATTTCCGCATTCTGATCATCGAGCCGACGAACAAGTGAGCCGCGCGGCGAACGGCGAGCGTCACGCCAGCCCCAAGAACACCGCCAGCGCCTGGTTGACGGCGAGCATCGCGCGGTCGTCGAGCCGGCCGAAGGCCGCGCCGATCTTGTCGCGCGGCACGGTCTGCGCCTTGTCGACCATCACCTGCGAGGGATTGCGCAAGCCGTTCCGCGGAGCCGGCGCGACGGCGATGCGAAACAGCGGCGTGTCGCGCAATTGGCTGGTCACCGGCAGCACGGTCACCGAGGGGTGCTCGGCGAACAGATCGGACTGGATGACCAGCGCGGGGCGCGGCTCGCCATAGGCGCCTTGCAGGGCGATCGTCACGAGATCGCCGCGCCTCAACGCCAACCCTCGGCGTCGGCCGCCGATTCAAGCCAGTTCAGCGTCTCCCGCTCATGCGGATCGTCGCGCAGCATGAGAGACTGACGCCGGCACTCCTCGGCAAAGCCGGGCTGGCGGGTGTCCGGGACCCAGATTTGCACGGGACGCAGGCCCGCCCGGCGCAATCTGTCCCTGTGCCGCTTCACGCGTTCCGCTCCACCGGCCATTCGAACCTCCGTGACGTTACATGTAACATCGCGACGGCGCGCAGGCAAGCTCCTTTTTTGCGGCGGTTTCGGAGCAGGAGCGCCGCGCCAGCGCTCGGAACAGCCCGAGCGCCCAAAATGCTCGGCCCGGCGCGCCAAAACCCGCGCTAAGTCGTTGATTCCTGGTCCCGAGGACCGTCGGATGCTTCCGCGAATCGTGCGATATCAAGGACTTGACCCTCTTCGGGCTTCCCAACCGAAATTTCCTGTCCCAAAGCCGGCGCCGCCGCCCTTGACGCGACGGCGTCGCGGCTTGCGGCGGCGCGTTCAAGCCTGACCAGCATCGCCTCGCTCAGGCCCGGCCCGCGATAGGCGATCGAAGAAGGGCGCAAAGGCTGGGCGTGGTAGCGGTCGAGCTGTTCGAGAACCTTGATCAGGCGATCGACGGCGTTGAGTTTGCCCTCGGCCATTTTCTGCTCGACCAGCCGCAACGCCTCTTCGAGCCGGGCGATCTGCACGAGGACGAAGTCGCTCCTCGGATCGACATTTTCATGGGCGAGCGCCTCCTGGACGATCTTGCGCACGCGGCGCGGCGTGATCGCCTCGGCGGCGGCGATCGCCGCATAGGACTGGCCTTCCAGCATCCGCGCGAAAATGCGATCGCGGCGGATCGCGCGCTCGCGGACGGTGAGGCGGGGCCTGGGGGCGGGCGGGGGCGGCGTATCCAATGGCGGGTCTCCTTGCAGGCGCGCCTTTTGGGAAGGCGGCGAAAACGCAAGGATAGCATGGATACTGATTTTCAGAAAGAAATTGATTCGGAATCGGGTCAGAGTTTGTCGGCGCGGCGGTCTATGCCGGGCAAGCGGCAATGGCGACGAGCGCCCGAGCCTGTCCCAGTTTGAATTTCGGGTTTCGACCTTTTCCGGTCCCTCTAGGCGGACGGCCAAATGACCCGAGTTGTGAAGGTTTTCGGATGCCGGCCGGGGACGTAACGGCGGTGCATGCACGGGCGGCCGGCGTTCGAAAACCTCCAAGGGACGAAACCGCGGGGTTGGATGAGCACGAGCTTGCCGCCGCGGCCTATGGGGATTTAAGCGCGCGGATTA
>JBEKSH010000721.1:0-2650 GCA_049517235.1 Roseiarcus sp.
ACGTCCCGCTGAAACGCCGCGATGGCGCGCCTGGAGGCGCGGAGAGAGTCGAAAATCTATGCGGCGGCAACAGCTTGCGTGATTCCGAACGCCGAGATCATCATCAAAAGTGAGTCAGAGCCTAAATTCTCTGCGAAATTCGGCCGACACCCTGAAATTGAGCGGCGCAACCCCCGGTTCCTCATCCTTGGCTGGCGCGGTGACGGCTGGCGCCAGGTCTTGCTCGACCTTCGGCGGCTGGAGCGGCGCAAGCCCGGTTGTCTGGTCGTTGGCTGGCGCGGTGACGGCTGACTCGACCTTCGGCGCCTTGACCGGCGCAAGGCCGGTTTCCTCGTCCTTGGCTGGCGCCTCCGAATTCACGACGCCCGTCACCTCGTTCGTAGGCATTGTCACGTTGGCGAGTTTTACTTGTCAACCGCGGGGCGCGCTCGAAGACCGCATGGAGGAAAATCAACGGTTTAGGGAACCCGATGTCGTCGCAGATCCCCTCAAAAACCGCCTATTCTTGGTCAGTGTGACAATGCCGCCGTCCGGCTTCGGGATTGCGACCCGTTTGACTGGCTGCGGCTGATAGGTTCCCTCCAGCAATTGAGCCCGAATGTTTGGCCAACGTTCACGCAGGTAATCCTTGGCGTCGTCGATGGTCATCCCATCCGCGCCAGGACCGCCCTTGTTGCTTCGAACGCGCTTCCACGCTCTTTCGAGATTCCCTCGATCACATGGGCTCTGCGGCGAAGAGCCGCAAATCTTCGTCTTGTGGATGTCGGTGATAACCGCTGACTCACGCGCAAAATCGACCGACATGGCCAAAAAGGACTCGGCCATGAAGGAACAAAATATGGCAAAGGAAATGATGGACAAAAAGGACGAAGCCGGCTGTATGATGCATGCGAACAAGGCGATGGAGATGATGAAATAAGGCCCACGCCTTCGTCTTGCCGGCGAAGGTGGTCTGGGCGCGCCTCCGGAACGCCCGCACGGCTCGCCGCGTTTCCTCGACGTCGTCGCCGTTCGCGTTTGGCCAGACGACCGCCGAAGGAAAGGCGATTTCGCAAAATGCCGCCGAAACCCAAAAAGCGAGGTCCCGATGACCCCTCCCCGTTCGGACGCCCTCGTGCTGTTCGGCGCGACGGGCGATCTCGCCGACAAGAAGATCTTCCCCGCGCTCTACCAGCTCGCCAAGGGCGGCGCCCTGGACGTCCCGGTCGTCGGCGTCGCCTCTCGGAAGTGGAGCCTGGCGCAGTTGCGCGACCGCGTGACGGACAGCGTCGAGCGATCGGGCAGCATTGACGATACGCCCGCGCTGCGCCGCCTGTTGTCCCTGCTCGCCTACGTCAGCGGCAATTACAACGACCCGGCGACTTTCGCGGCGATCAAGAAGGCGCTGGGCGGCGCCGCGCGCCCGTCGCATTATCTGGCGATCCCGCCCGCACTGTTCGAGACGGTGATCAAAGGGCTCGGCGCCGCAGGCCTTGCCGACGACGCCCGCGTCATCGTCGAAAAGCCGTTCGGGCGCGACCTGGCTTCCGCACGCGCGCTCAACGCCGTCGCGCGCAGCGTCTTCCCCGAAGATTCGATCTTCCGCATCGATCACTTCCTCGGCAAGGAGGCGATCATGAACATCCTCTATTTCCGCTTCGCCAATGCGTTCCTCGAACCGATCTGGAACCGCAATTATGTCGCGAGCGTGCAGGTGACGCTGGCTGAGGATTTCGGCGTCAACGGCCGCGGCGCCTTCTACGAAAGCGCCGGCTGCCTGCGCGACGTGATCGAGAACCACCTGTTTCAGATCCTCGCGTTGCTCGCCATCGAGCCGCCGGCCGGCCGCAACTACGGCTTCGTGCACGACGAAAAGGCCAAGGTCTTTCAGGCGATGCGCCCGCTCGACCCCGGCGATCTGGTGCGCGGCCAATATGCCGGCTATCGCGACGAGCCGGACGTGGCGAAGAGTTCCGACGTCGAGACGTTCTGCGCGCTCAGGCTGTTCATCGACTCGTGGCGCTGGCAGGGGGTGCCGTGGTACCTGCGCTCCGGCAAACATCTGGCGCAAACCGTGACCGAGGTGCTGGTCGAGCTGAAGGCGCCGCCGCAGCGGCTGTTCGCCGATTCGGCGCCGATGACCGGCCGCAACGATTATTTTCGCTTTCAGCTCTCGCCCACCGCCATCATCGGACTCGCCGCACGCGTCAAACGCGCCGGCAAGGAGTTTGTCGGCGATCAGCGCGAACTCACCTTGGCCGACGAGCATCCGGGCGAGCAAACGGCCTATGCCCGGCTGCTCGGCGACGCCATGGCGGGCGACGGCGCGCTGTTCACGCGGGAGGACGCGATCGAAGCCGCCTGGGCCGCCGTCGACCCGGTTCTCGACGCTCCTCCCCCGCTCCGTCCTTACCAGCGCGGCGGCTGGGGGCCGAAGGAGGCCGACGCGCTGATCGCTGCGGACGGCGGCTGGCACAATGCGGGAGCCGGGACGGGTTTGATCTGCTCGTGACGCTAGAGGCGATCCGCTGTCGAGGCCAAGTTCGCCCAGGCGCCGTCATCGCTCGCGAGGGCATTGTCACGTTGGCGAGTTTTACTTGTCAACCGCGGGGCGCGCTCGAAGACCGCATGGAGGAAAATCAACGGTTTAGGGAACCCGATGTCGTCGCAG
>JBEKSH010000722.1:0-2643 GCA_049517235.1 Roseiarcus sp.
GCGCCGAGTTCCTTCTGCTCGGCCATGTATCCCGTGAGAATCGCCTGATCGTCAGCGCTGAGCGCCTTCATGTCGACCGATGTCTCCGTTGTCCCTTCATAGCGGCTGATGAGGGACAACAGAATCTTCAGCGCGTTCGGGTTCATTCTCGCAGCATCGTTCACCACACGCTGAATAATGACCTCCTGAACGGTCAGCCATCGCACTTTGCCATCCTCCAGAATGCGGACTCGCCTGAAAAGCGCGTCTCGCAACATCTTGTCGACGCCACGGCTCCCCTTGGGACGCCCTTTGGGATTGCCGCTGCGGCCGGGCCCAAAGCGCGTACGGCGGGGAGGACGGCCGTAGCCGACCGCGTCGTCGCCATCGGGAGGATCGGGGCGGTCTTTGTCGCTCATTTCGGCGCCTCCTGGCGACCAGGCTCGTCGGTTGGCAGGCGCTCGGCGGCGATCTCATCAAACGTCCGACCGTCGCCCTCAAGAATTGCTTCCGACTTCGTATAGGCCTGCCAGCGGCGGATGGAGACGTCCACAAAGGCGGGTTCGATTTCGAGGCCATAGGCGATCCGGCCGATTTTTTCGGCCGCCATGATTGTCGTCCCGGATCCCAGAAACGGGTCGAGGACCAGATTGCCCTTCGCGGTGCAATCGCGCATGGCGTCCGCAACCAGCGCGACCGGTTTGACGGTCGGATGCATCGCGAGAGCCTCGTCGCGCCCCGCCCCGAAACTGTTGACGCCCGCATAGTTCCAAACGTTGCTGCGATTACGCCCGTGCCGGCCGAGTTCGACATTGTTTTGATGAGACACGTCGCCAACGCGAAAGACGACGATCAGTTCGTGCTGGGACCTGTAGAACGAGCCTTGCCCGGCGTTCGATTTGATCCAGACGACCAGATTGAGGATCACCCCATAGATTTCGCGTCCGACGGTGATGAGGACGTCGATATGCCGCCAATCCATGAAAACAAAGTGCACCGCTCCGTCGCACGACGCGCGCGCCGCATGACCGAGGCAAGCAGCGAGAAACGCACGGTACCTGATGTCGCTCATTTCGCCGGACGCGAAGGCGAATTCCGCGTGTTTAACGCGACCGCGGCCCTGCACGTGGCCCGCAACCCGGACATTGTACGGCGGGTCGGTGAACACCATGTGGGCGCTTTGGCCATTCATGAGGCGCGCATATTCTGACGCGACCTGCGCGTCGCCGCACAGAATTCGATGCTTGCCGAGAATCCAGAGGTCATCCCGACGAGTGACCGTCGGTCCCGTCGTCGGAGACAATTGATCCTCGGGCTCCGCCCTCTCCTCGCCGAGGTCGGAATAGAGGACGTCGACCTCGGCAGGTTCGAACCCAATGATCTCGAGATCCCAATCGAGTTCGATCAGGGCGCCGAGCTCGACCGCGAGCATTTCGCGGTCCCATCCGGCCTTCGCCGCCAACTGGTTATCCGCGATGACGTAGGCGCGACGCCGCTCTTCGGTCAGATGCTCGAGACGAATCGTCGGGACTTGGCTATATCCTTCAGCTTTCGCCGCCGCCCATCGACCGTGGCCGGCGACTATCCGGTTTTCCCGGTCGATCAGGATTGGATTGACGAAGCCAAACTTGCGAAGACTACGGGCGATCATCCGCCGCTGGCGCCGTGAATGCGTTCGTGGATTGCGAGGGTCAGCGGTTAGATCTTCGACCGGCAGATAATCGACGCGCAAACCCAAGTACTGCTTGTCCAACCGACTGCGCCGTCCCGCAGCGACAGTCATCCGCGGAAGAAGGGGGTCTGGCGGCCCGCCGGCGGCGGTTCGCGCGACGTCGCCTTCCGTCGCGTTCGGATCGCGGGATGTCGCCAATCCTGGGCCGAGGGGCTTGTTGCGCCTATGCAAATGGCGCTTGCTCGACATGACCTTTTCTCCGCCGGAGGAATATTCCAGCGGTACTAAGCGACAAGCGGCCGGACATCTAAGTCACAAAAAGCGCGGATTCTTCTTTGCAGCTTCAGCGCGCGAAACCTGGCGCGGGGATTCGATGCCCCTCTGCGGATTGGCTCCTTCGTGTCTTCTTGAGACGGCGCCAAGCCGGTCGCGGGTCAAAGTCCTGGTTGTTCATGGCGGCGCGGGTCGCACGCGTTGCGCCGTCCGTCATGTCCTCACTATATGCATGATAAGTGTAGGCTCGGTTCTGGATATGAAGCAGGAGCTCATGCGTCGCGCCTGCGAGATCGGGCCGACGGCCTCGGGGATCCGGCAGGTGGGGGCGCAACGCCTTGCATATGTCGACGAGGCTCCTGCAAGCCTTGCCATCGCGATTCACTGCTTGATCGACGATCTCGTTGAGCGAATAAAACACCTCTTGGACGCCGGCGGAATAGCACGCCGCCCCAAGACGAGATTTCGCCGCCGGTTCGTTCAGAGCATGGCGTAGGGCGACGGCGAGCCGCGATACAACAAACGGGTTGGCTGCTTCATTCCTGACGAGCTTGCCCACAGCGCTTGCCAACTTCCGGGCAGCCAACTCCTCCGCAAGATGTTCCGCGCCCAATTTGACAAGCGCATAGGCTAGCCTGGATAATGCAGCCCATGCTGGCGGATGTGGCTTAAATAACTGATTTAGCGTATGATTTGATTGTTGACTCCAATCAGCGCCA
>JBEKSH010000723.1:0-2635 GCA_049517235.1 Roseiarcus sp.
TCCAAGACCGGCGCCGACATCATGCGCAACCATGTCCTGCGCCTCACTTACACTGCCTTCGACATGCGGCCCTTCGCGCGCGACATGGGCTACGACGGCGCGCCATTCATTTGGAACGAGGACGAGCGGCGGCATTTGCGCGCGCGGCTCGACGCGCTCTATTTCCATCTCTATGGGATAACGGAAGAGGACGACATCCGCTACATTCTCTCGACGTTCCCGATTGTCGAGCGCAAGGACCGCGCCGCGCATGACGAGGCGTATCTCACCGCCGAGCTCATCGTGTGGTATTTCCGCGCGCTCGGTGCCGGCGATTCTGACGCCCAAGCGCCCGAAGCTGTGATTTTGCGCAACGCCCGCCGCACGACGGCGCCAGTCTAATGCAGCGGCCCATCTGCTCTTAGCAAAGATCGTGGGCGCAACTTCGGCCACTGCCCCCTAGGCGGCGATTTCACAATGCTACGCGCTCTGCGGGGTGGTATCGTCTTCCTATGAATGCCGCCGCCAACTATGCGTCGAGTCGTTTTTGGGTGCCTCGGACAGGCGTCGTCGATCTGCTGTCGGATGGCGGCTTCCTGCTTGACCCTGCGCAGACGATCTTTCGGTCTCGAACGCCGCCGCCGGCGGCGTTGCCAGAACTTAGGAAGTATCGCGCGTTGGGGCTTCTCGGTGAGCCCGGCATGGGAAAGTCAACGACGCTCAAGGCCGAAGCCTGCCGACTGGCCGCAGAGCCCAGTGACGAGAACGTTATCTCGCTCCATATCGATCTTCGCGACTTTTCGAGCGAGACGCTGCTTTGCCAGCGGGTCTTTGAGAGTCCGAAGGTCATAGCATGGAAGAGCGGAGCGACGCATCTTGTTCTCCACTTGGACAGCCTCGACGAGGCGCTTCTCAGAATCGACAGCATCGCAAATCTAATTGCGAGCGAATTGCGACAGCTTCCCACCGACCGGTTGTCGATAAGGATCGCCTGCCGAACGGCGGTCTGGCCCGAGCGAACTTTGGAGCCGGCTCTTAAAGAAATTTGGGGGGATGCGGCGGTCGGCATCTTTGAGCTTGCCCCCTTGCGCAGGGTCGACGTCACAGCCGCGGCAGAACAGCGAGCAATCTGTGAAAACGCGCCCGACTCTGACCCCGCCAGAGTGTGGTGCATATCATTGAGTAATCACGCTAATCATCTTCTTTGGAGGGGTCACGTTTCGCGCGAAAAATGACCCCAATAGATTTTCATCTTTTCGAACGAAATCAATGCGCTGGGTGACTTTAGTGGTGGGGTCACGATTGGAAGCGTTTTCACAGCCCTCGGGTTGCGCCTCGATGCGTCCTATGTTGCTGAGTTCAAGCGATTCACGGCAGCAGCGGCGCGCAAGTCGTCAGCCCTCGGAGTCTTGTTCGGCAAGATATTCGCCCTCGTCGTCCTCACCCTCATGCATGCCGGGGGTTCCTGGCAGAACCCAAGAGAGGATTCGCAATGATCTGCGTCCCACACTCCGCCCTCGTCGCCGGGTTTATCTCCAGTTACGTCGCCGGGCAGGCGCTCCTGCCGTGAACTGCTTGACGGCGCCAGCCTGGGCGAACGGTGTGGGGCTCATGCCGACGCGTCCGCGCGCTCAGCAGCAGATGGCGGTCCGTAGCTATGGGCGCGGCCAAGCGTGAGCGATCGCTTCATCCTGTCGGCAATGGCGTGGATTTCCGAGAGCGGCGTCGGCGCGAGTGCGCCGCGGAGCGAACTGAACACGCGGTCGGCGAGCTGGACGGACAAAATCTCGTCGAGGAGGTCGCTGAAGCAAAGCGGGAACTGCTGCGGCCGCATCGCAGTGCTGACGTGGAAGCCCATGGTTTCCGACAGCCGGATATATGCGATCGAGAGGCGGCAAAGGGCCGTGGGCGGCAAGGGCTACGTGATCGTCGCTGCGCCTCACGCCAAATCGGCTTGAGGCGCAAATCGATGCGCGCGACCACCAATGCGATGCGCCTACGGCCGGCATCGACTTCATCTGCGGCTGGCGTCATCGATCCGAAGCCCATACAGGCGGAGATCGAGGCGCTGGGGCGATTTGGCCTCGACGAGTTCGGGTGCAATGGCGCAATCGATGGGGCCGGCTCGCGCCGGCCCATCTTTCTCGCGACCTTCTTTACCGCGTCATGGCCTATCGCATTATCGAAAGCAGAGACCTTGACGGTCGCGGCCATCGAGGGCGGCGTGCCGGCGCTGGTGGAAGCGCGCGAAGTCATTGCCGCGTTCCACGCGATGATCCGGCGCAAGGGCGGGACGGACCTAGCCGGATGGGTCGATCGCGCGCGAAAGAGCCTCGTAGCTTCGTTCGCAAACGGCGTCGCCAAGGACGAGGCGGCTGTTCAAGCCGCAATCATCTCACCGTGGTCGAACGGTCAAACGGAGGGGCAGATCACAAAACTCAAGCTCGTGAAGCGCCAGATGTACCGCCGCGCTAAGATTGACCTCGGCGCCGTCGCATTCGGTGTTGGAATTGGCTTGAGGCGATCTCCAGCGCGTTTGAGGTTATCGGATCATGCGGCGAGGTCAATGATCTGATCGGAAGGCTTTTCGGGGAGGCTTGGCCAGCCGTCGACCTTTCGCATCACGATCTGTCCCGAGGCCAGCAACGCCCAAAAC
>JBEKSH010000724.1:0-2634 GCA_049517235.1 Roseiarcus sp.
TCTTGAGCGCGCCGGCCTCAAGTGCCGATTGCCCGTCTTGGCGGACCTCGTGCAAGACGCGCTGCGCCACGCCATAACCGAGGCGCAGGTTCAGACCTGGGGCGTTCAGACAGAGTCGCTGGTTGACAACGGGCGCGCGCTGGCCGCGCTCGATCGCCGCGTCGTGGTCAAAATTCCCACGACGCTGGCGGGCGTTCGCGCGGCGGCTGCGTTGCATCGTTTGGGCGTGCGAACGACGCTGACCGCCGTCTATGCCGCGCATCAGGCGCTGATCGGCGCGGCCGTCGGCTGCGATTACGTGGCGCCCTATTTCGGGCGCATCGGCGACACCGGACGCGACGCCATGGCCGAGATCGCGGCGATGATGGCCATTCTCTCCGCCAGCGCGCGCCCGACCCGGCTGCTGGTGGCGAGCATTCGCACGCCCGCCGATCTGGCGATGCTGGCGGCGGCGGGCGTCGACACGTTCACCATCGGACCCGCCGTCGCCGAAGCCTTGTTCGACGTTCAGGCCACCAGCGACGCGGCGGCCGAGTTCGAGGCGGCGGCTGCACGCTGAGGCGATGGGCGGATCAGCCAAACGATGGCGGCGGCGACGAGACACATGACGCCCGCCGCGAAAAAGGCGGGGAGATAGCTGAGCAATACGCTGCGCGACAGGCCGGCGCCGTAGGCGGCCGTCGCGGCGCCCAATTGATGCGCGGCGAATATCCAGCCGAACGCGACGCCGGCCCTCTCCTTGCCGAAGGCCCGCGCGCTGAGCCGCACGGTGGGCGGCACCGTGGCGATCCAGTCGAGGCCGTAAAAGGCGCCGAACAACGACAGGCCGTAGAAGGTGAACGCCGAATAGGGCAGGTAGAGCAGCGAAAGCCCGCGCAGGCCATAGTACCAGAACAGCAGCGCGCGATTGTCGAAGCGGTCGGACAGCCATCCCGAAGCGATCGTTCCGAAGAAGTCGAACACGCCCATCATGGCGAGCGTCGAGGCGGCGGCGACCGCCGGCATGCCATAATCGGCGCAAAGCGCGATGAAATGGGTCTGCACGAGGCCGTTCGTGCTGAGCCCGCAGATGAAAAAAGTCGCGAACAGGATCCAGAAGGTTCGGTTCTGAGAGATTTCGCCAAGCACCGAGAAGGCGCGGCCAAAAGCGGGCGCCGGCGGCGGCGAAAGGGTTTCTCCCGGGGCGGGAGCCGCTTCGCCATAAGGGGCGAGACCGACGTCGGACGGGCGGTCGCGCACGAACAGCGTCACCAGCGCGCCGGCGAGCAGCAGGCCGATCACTGACGGGGCGAGCGCGTAGCGCCAGCCGAAATGCTCGACGAGCCAGGCGGCGAGCGGCAGAAACAACAATTGTCCGGTGGCCGAACTCGCGGTCAGCACGCCGAGAACCAGGCCGCGCCGCTCGGAGAACCAGCGCGTTGAAACGATGGCGCTCAACACCAGCGCCGTCAGGCCGGTGCCGACGCCCACCACGAATCCCCAAAGCACGACAAGATGCCAGGCCCGATTCATCACCAGCGCGAGCAACAGGCCGGCGACGATCAGCGCGATGGCGGTCAGCACGACGCGACGCACGCCATAACGCTCGATGAGCGCGGCGGCGAAAGGCGCCATCAGCCCATACAAGACCAGCCGGACGGCGAGCGCGCTGGATATCTCGGCGGTGTTCCAGCCAAACTCCCTGCTCAGCGGCAGGATCAGCGCGCCGGGCACCCCGACGGCGCCCGCCGTGGTCAGGCTGGTCAGGAAGATGACGGCGACGATCACCCAGCCGTAATGGACGCCATGGCGGGACAATCGTTGCGCGAGCGCCTGTGCGAACATGCCGATGCTCCGACCCACCTGCACGCTTGCATAGCGGCGCGGCGGGTGTGGTTATTGAGGATAGACGTCATCATTGAATGATGATATACATCATCAAAAATCGGGCGTCAATTCGAGCGGACCAAATCATGCGGATCACCAGGCAGCAGGTGGACGGAAACAAAGCGCGGATCGTCGAGACCGCCGCGGCGCTGTTTCGCGAGAAGGGCTTCGACGGAATCAGCGTCGCCGACCTGATGCGCACGGCCGGCCTGACGCATGGCGGATTCTACAATCATTTCGAGTCGAAGGATGAGCTCGAGGCGGTCGCCTGTGCGCAGGTGTTCGGCCATTCCGTGGCGGGTATCGACGCGGTTGCGGAGATCGGCGATCCGGCGGAACGGGGGCAGGCGTTTGATGCCTACAAGCGCCGCTATGTTTCGAAAAAGGCGCGTGACGCCGTCGCGGCGCGCTGCCCGATGGTGGCGTTCGCCGGCGACGTTTCGCGCCAGCCGCAGTCGGTTCGCGAGGAATATGCGTCGGGCCTGCGCAGATACCTCGACGGGTTCGCGCGCGCTTCGGCGGCGGACAAGATCAGCGGGCGACGGCACGAGAGCGCGCGCCGGCGGGCCATCGCGCAATTCGCCGCGCTGGCGGGCGCCCTGACGTTGGCGCGCAGCGTCGCCGACGCCGATCCGGCTCTCTCCGATGAAATTCTCGAAGCCGCCGTCGCCGCTCTCGATTCGGCGGCCGGCTGAGCCGAAGCGGTCGAGGCGAGGTCGATCGAAAGGCGGCGAGCTTCGCCGTCAGGTGATGACGCTCGGCGCGCTA
>JBEKSH010000725.1:0-2630 GCA_049517235.1 Roseiarcus sp.
CGCCATCTCGCATTTTGCGACCGAAGAATATCAACAATCGATTGCTTTCGATCGCCGAGCTTTGCAGGGGCGGCCTAATTTCGTGGTCCCGCTGCGATTCATCGCCGCTTCGCTCGCGATGCTCGACGAGGTCAACGAGTCTCACGCCGCCATTGCGGAGTTGCTTCGGATTCAACCGAATTGTTCGATCCGCTATGTCAGTGGCCTGCCGTCTTTCGCTCGCAACGAAGATCAGGAGCGTTTCGTACGCGCTCTGCGAAAGGCTGGCCTTCCTGAAGAATAGCGTCGAGACGACGAGGCCGAGTGCCCAGTCGTCTATTGTTGTCGAGCCGCCAACTCCGTCCCACCACGCGCCGACGAGGCTATTGAACGAAGTCTGCGGAGAGCAGCTTTCGGCGCCAGGTCCATTGAGGTTTCATCAGCGAATGACGGCTTCCCCCCATTGCGGAAGGTCGAACCGGCCGTCTATCGCCGCAACGGGCCGGCGAAGTCCGCGAAGGAGCGGTCGCACTGCGGCGCCCGGCGAATATCAGGCGCGCCTCGGCGTCGGCTCGGCATGGCCGACGATGCGGATGACGTCGGCGAAGTCGGCGCGCAGCGCGCGCTCCAGCGCATCGACTTCTTCATGCGTCGCGTCGACCGACAAGGCCGGATCGATCCAGCAGTGGAAGTTGACGAAATAGCCGCCGGGCGTGTGGCGCACGCGCACGTCGTGGACATTGCGCACCCGGCCGCGCTGGGCGGCGATCTTCGACAAGGCCTCGGCGATCTTTGCGATCAACGCCGGGTCGGCGTCGCGGCCGTGGATTTCCCGCGTCTCCATCGGCTCGATGTGAGTCTCGACTTCAATATCGGGGCCGATTTCGTCTTCGATCGCCCTCTCGAGGCGTGTGGCGAGTTCATGCGCCTCGCCAAGGCTCATCCGCCCATCGACCTCCATGTCGAGGCCGACGCACTTGCGCCCTTCGACCTCCTGAATGGCGATGTGGTGGACGGCGAGGCGCAGGCGCGCCGCGATCAGTTGAACGCTGTCGAGCAGGCTCTCGTCGTCGAGCGCGCGCGGATTGGCGGTCAGCGTCACCGCCATTTGCGGCCATTCGGCGGCGATGCGGCGCGCGACGTCGTCCTTGATCGCCGCCACGCGCTCGATCGGCAGCGTACGCGAGACGAATATGCCGACTTCGCCGATGATCTGGGCGCCGCTCGGGCGCAGGCGGATCGCCTCGATCGCCGCGACGCCCGGCACGGCTTCGATCGCCCGCGCCAAACGGTCGGCGAGGCCTTTGGGCGCGGTGTCGACGAGCGCGTCGATGGTGTGGCGCCCCAGCCTGAACCCGGCGATCGCAATGAATGCGGCGACGCCGATCGCCGCCAAGGCGTCGGCATGCGCGAAGCCGAGACGGGTCGCCGCCAAGCCGGCCAAGACAAGCAGAGACGAGACCAGGTCGCTTGAATAGTGCAGCGCGTCGGCGGCGAGCGCGTGGCTCTTGGTTTCCCGCGCGACCTTGGCCAGACCGCGCCAGCGAATGAAATCGACGGCGATGGAGACGACGACGACGCCGAACGCCAGCGCATTGGCGTCGACTTTCGGCGCTTCGCCGCCGAGGCGCTGGACCGCCTCCACCGCGACCGCCGCCGCCAGCACCGCCAGAAGGCCCGTTTCGGCGAGCGCCGCCACCGCTTCGATCTTGGCGTGGCCGAACGGATGCTCCTTGTCGGCGGGCTTGTCGGCCTCCCGCACCGCGAAATAGGTCAGGACGCTCGCGCCGGTGTCCAGCACGTTATGGGCGCCCTCGGAGACGAGCGCCAGCGAACCCGACATCAGCCCCGCCGCCAGCTTGGCCAGCGACAGGGCGGCGCTGGCGAGGATCGAGGCGAGGGCGGCGCGCAATTTGCGCCTGGCGTCCTGGTCGCGGCGTGCGCCCGATTCCATGGTCATCTTCGCCTGATCGCGAGGGAAAAACGAAACGAGGGCTTCCACAACCCGATTTGCCGGTTATGTTTCGCTCCATCTCTTGGAGCAACCGACGGAGTCAAGGCAATGGAATTTCTGCACACGATGATCCGCGTCAGCGATCTCGACGCGTCGCTTGATTTCTTCGTCCAGACATTCGGACTTGTCGAAACGCGGCGGATCAACAATGAAAAGGGGCGCTACACGCTGGTTTTTCTCGCCGCGCCGGGCGACGTCGCGCAGGCCAGGACCAGCCAGGCGCCGCTGATCGAGCTTACCTATAACTGGGATCCGGAAGTCTACACCGGCGGGCGGAACTTCGGCCATCTCGCCTATCGGGTCGACGACATCTACGCCTTCTGCGAAAAGCTGAGACAAGCCGGCGTGACCATCAATCGGCCGCCGCGCGACGGCCATATGGCCTTTGTGCGCACGCCGGACAACATCTCGATCGAGCTGATCCAGAAGGGAGACTCGCTGCCGCCGGCCGAGCCATGGCTGTCGATGCCCAATACCGGGGTATGGTGACGGCGCCGCCGATCGCCTCATCGACGGGCTCGAAAGCGCTGTGCGATCCGCCGACCGGGTGAAGCCTTTCGCGCGAGGCGATTGTGTCTCATTATAGCGTGGGAAGAGGGAGAGCATGGCGATGAACGCGACGAGCCCGGGCGAGCAG
>JBEKSH010000726.1:0-2623 GCA_049517235.1 Roseiarcus sp.
CGCGATTCTGGTCTCGATCGCATCATAATCGGCGCGCAGGCCGCCGTCCGCCGCGTCGAGAAGCCCAGCGGCTGTCAGGGCCTGGACATCCGCGTGAACATTGGAATAGTCGCGTCCGAGCGCTTTGGCGAGGGCGCGGACGCTGGCGACGGGATGGCGGCGGACATAGCCAAGCAGCTCCATCCGTCTGCCGCTCAGCGCGCGCGCGAGGGCTTCCCAACTCTCGAACGCCACATGCCGCTCGCGGAAAGTCTCGCCGCGTTCGGCTCTTCGCCAGGCGTCGACGAACCGGCGCGACGCTTCGTCCTCCATCGCGCCGCCGACCGTGATTTTCACATCGCTCATTTGGCGCCTCGTAAGGCCCGCACATCGGACCAAAAATCGACCATCAGTTGCTCGATCGTGCTGAACGCATAGTCTGTCTGGCCACCCAGAAAATGCCGATGATCGCCTTTGCCGCGCTCGTTGTCGTAACCAACCTCCCGCACCCCCGGACGGCCGTAGAACAGCAAATGCTTCAGGCCGTGGGTTGTTGGCGGAACCGGCGAGGCGACGCGCCAAAGCGTCATTTCCACAATCGCGCCATCATCATAATCGATGCGCTGGCGGAAAAGCAGTTCAGCCTTCATTCCGATTTTATGATGGCATGATAGACCATATGGCGTCAGCAGCCGTAGACATCCGGTCCATCAACCGCCTGTGTCAGCAAAATCCAAGGGCGCGACTCTTCTCCCCTTGCATCCGCTGGACACGCCCTCAGCTCCATTGACGCGCCCCACTAGGCCACCGCTTGAGCCCACACGAGGCCTCTTCGTCCTCGAAGCCTTGAAAATCATCCCGCCGCCCCTCAGGCAAATTCCGTTCAACGAGCGAGCCTTTTCAAAGGCTTGCGATGCAGATTTGTCCCTCTGCGGCCTCATCGGCGCTTCGCTCGGGCGCCGGCAGCGCGGGGCGTTGCGGGCCGGCGAGCGCGCGCGGGCGCGCGCTTTCCTGTCTCTGCGCCGCCTGCGCGAGGCCGTGATAACGGTCGAGCTCGGCGACGACTTTCACGAGCCGGTCGACGCCCGCCATGTCGCCCTCCAGCATTTTGGCGTTCGCCGCCATCAGCGCATCGTTGAGGCGCGCGATCTGCAGCTTGGCGAAATCGCCCGCCGGGTCGATCCGCCGGTTGGCGAGCTCGCGGGCGACGATCTGGCGCACCGCCCGCACCGAGCAATTCTCCTGGCGCGCGATCGCGTTATGCGGCATGCCGCGAACCAGTTTGCCGAATATCCGATCCTTGCGCGCCGCCCTCTCCCGCCGCGCCTCGCGCAACAGTTTGCGCCGACGGTTTTTCGCGCGGGTTTCGGCGGGGGATTTTGTGGTAGCGGGATCCTCCAACGGAATACTCCAAAAGATGGGGCCGGCGGGCTCGTTCGATCGCTTGGGAAGAATAGCATAGATTCTGATTTACAGAAACATTTTGTCGCAGCAAAATGCGAGTGCATGTTTGCCGAACGAAGCGCGCCCCTCCGCCAATCGGGCCACCCGATCAGTCGAAAACAAAGCCTGGACGAGCCGGAACGATTAACGCGGGATTTTCCGAGGCCATTGACCTCTCGGACGGTTCGGGAGTCGGACCGTTGGAAGGATCGACAGCGGCGAATTTCGGCAACCGGGTAGTGAAAGTCCGACGCTCGGTTCCAGGATTCGCTCGTTCGTCATTGGTCAACTCCGGTCGCTCGAATCAACTGAATCGACAACCGGGGTGCGCCAAGAGCAGATATTCGTCCCCGTGCAAATACGTGCGTGCCAGTGACCGTGCCGTTCGAGGACCTGATTCGGCCGAAGACGTCACTGCGGAAGAATATCTAAGAGCTGGTTAGGTCTTGGTGAGGGCAGAACATGACATCTTTCTTCGATAGCAACGTACCGTACCGACCTCTCATTGATTCTGGCCATCATGCACAAGCGATAGACAGCGCGCTCACATTTCTAGACGCAATGAGGTACGGCTGTTCTACGCGCTACGCCACCGAGCACAAGGGCACGCCGTTCTACATCATGGGCTATGCCGCTTTCGCATCGCACGACTATCCCTCTGCGAGCTTGTACTTCGATGCCGCCGTGGAGGCAGATTTGAAGTATCACGCAGGCAACCACAACACAGCCGCCCTTCGGTTCATTCAGCTGCTCCAGACGGCGAGTGAACCGCTGTTAGCTCAAGGGATTATCGACGAAATAGTGTCGTCGGCGCAGACGCTCCTCACTGATTACGGCTCGCGCGCACTTGCTCAACCAATAACACTGGACGAGGTTCGGTCGCGGTTTCTCACGAAGATCGTCGTCTCGGGTGTGACCACGCAGCGCTCGCTAGTCACAGCATTCCTATCGTTTGTCGGCGAATGGCCGTACAGGGCTCGGCAAATTAAGCTAGTCGAGGCAGGCTCACGCGAACCCTTCTTCCTCCACATCCTAAGGGGTTGCGTCTTATTCGAAAGTTTGCTGAAAGCCGCATCCGGCACTCCCAATTCCATCGGACAGTTGGGGAAAGCGCTGCATCATCACGCGACAGCGCTGGGGATCAAGCGTAACAAAATCCACACATCGGAAACAGACTTCAACAATATCCCAGCTTCCCTCG
>JBEKSH010000727.1:0-2621 GCA_049517235.1 Roseiarcus sp.
CACAAGCCGACGTCGGCGTCGCCATGCAGACCGGCACCCAGGCGGCGCGCGAAGCGGGAAACATGGTGGATCTCGATTCCGATCCGACCAAACTGATCGAAATCGTCGGCATCGGCAAGCAGCTACTGATGACGCGCGGTTCGCTGACGACCTTCTCGATCGCCAACGACGTCGCCAAATATTTTGCGATCATTCCGGCGTTGTTCGTCACGACCTATCCCGAACTTGGCGCGCTCAACATCATGGGGCTCAGCTCGGGCAAGTCGGCGATTCTTTCGGCGGTCATCTTCAACGCGCTGGTCATCATCGCGCTGATTCCGCTCGCGCTGAAAGGCGTCGCTTATCGCCCGGTCGGCGCGGCGGCTCTGCTTCGCCGCAATCTGGCGATCTACGGCGTGGGCGGCATCATCGCTCCGTTCATCGGCATCAAGATCATCGACATCGTGATCTCCGCGTTGCATCTGGCTTGAGGATCAAATCATGTTGAGCCAAATTCGTCCCGCCATCGTCTTGCTGGCGTTGTTCACCCTGCTGACCGGCCTCGCCTATCCCCTGGCGATCACTGGGATCGCACAGATCTTGCCTTATCAGGCGAACGGCAGTTTGCTGTCAGTCGGCGATAAGCTGGTCGGTTCGGAGCTGATCGGCCAGAACTTCGCCACCGACAAATATTTCCACAGCCGTCCCTCGGCGACCCAGGCGCAGGATCCGGCGCACCCGGACGATCCGACGAAGACCATCGACGCGCCCTATAACGCGGCCAATTCCACCGGCTCGAACCTCGGTCCGACCTCGCAGAAGCTGCTCGACCGTGTCAAGGCCGACGTCGCCACCAGGCGCGCCGCCGGCGCCACCGGGCCGATCCCCGCCGATTCCGTCACCACTTCGGCTTCCGGGCTCGACCCGCATATCTCGCCCGAAAACGCTTTGGCGCAGGTCGCCGCGGTCGCCAAGGCGCGCAATTTGCCCGAGGACAAAGTGCGCGCGCTGGTGGAGGCCAATATCGCCGGGCGCATCCTCGGGTTCATCGGCGAGCCGCGCGTCAATGTGCTGCGCCTCAACATGGCGCTGGACACCCTGTCGCCGTCCTGAAAACCGCGCGACGACGAGGCGAATGGGCGCTATTATTGGCGCCCGAAGACTCGACGCTGAGGCGAAGTGGCGCAGGAGCGAGACCTTGACCACCGGCCCGACCCCGACGCCCTGCTGGCGCTGGTGGGAAAGGAAGCGCGCGGCCGACTCTGGGTGTTTCTTGGCGCCGCGCCCGGGGTGGGCAAGACATACGCGATGCTTCAGCGCGCGCGCGCGCTGAAGCGGGAGGGCGGCGATGTGGTGGTCGGACTCGTCGAGACGCATGGGCGTGGCGAGACAGCCGGGCTGCTCGAAGGGCTCGAAGTCCTGCCGCGCCGCGTCATAAACTATCGCGGCCAGAAGATCGAAGAGTTCGACATCGACGCCGCGCTGGCGCGCAAGCCCAAGCTCATCATCGTCGACGAACTCGCCCACACCAACGCCCCCGACAGCCGCCACCCCAAACGCTGGCAGGACGTCGAGGAACTGCTCGACGCGCAAATCGACGTTTGGACCGCGCTCAATATCCAGCATATCGAGAGCCTCGCCGACGTCGTCTCGCGCATCACCGGCGTCGCCGTGCGCGAAACGGTGCCCGACACCGTGCTGCGCGACGCGTCCGATATCGTGCTGGTCGACATCACGTCGGACGAACTGATCCAGCGCCTTAAGGAGGGCAAGGTCTACCTGCCCGAGACGGCGCGCCTCGCGCAGCAGAATTTCTTCACGGTCGGCAATCTCACCGCCTTGCGCGAGCTCGCGTTGCGGCGGACCGCGGCGCGCGTCGACGACCAGATGGTCGACTATTTGCGCCAGCACGCCATCCAGGGTCCCTGGGAGACGTCGGAGCGGTTGCTCGTTTGCGTCGGCTCCGATGCGCTTTCCGAAGCGGTCGTGCGCACCGCGAGCCGCCTCGCCACCGGCCTCAATGCGAGCTGGGTGGCGGTGACCGTTCAGCCGGTCGGGCGCGAGGAAGGCGACCCGGTCAAGGCCAAGCGCATCGAGGACGCCTTGCGGCTGGCCGAGCGGCTTGGCGGCGAGACCGAGCGGCTCCTCGGGCAGGATCTTCCGGCCGAGGTCCTGGCGTTCGCGCAGCGCGAGAACATCACGCAAATCGTCATCGGACGCTCCCGCGCCGGCCTGCTGGCGACTCTGGCCGGCCGCTCGCTGTCCGCCGCGATCGTGCGCCGGTCGAAGAATATCAGCGTGCATGTGGTGATCGGCGATACCGGAAAGGAAGAGCCGGCGAGGCGTCGCTGGCGCCTGCCGCGGCCGACCGGCCTGCCGGTCGGCGCCCTGGCGGCGGCAGCTTCCGTCGCCCTCGCCACCGCGCTCGGCTCTGCTCTCGACGTCTGGCTGCATCTGCCGAACCTGTCGATGATATTCCTGACGGCGGTTTTGTTCTGCGCCGCGCAATTCGGCCTGCGTTCGGCGGTGCTCGCGGCGGTCCTCTCGTTCTTCGCCTATGATTTCTTCTTCATTGAGCCGCGCTATGAGATTTCGATCGCCGAACCGCAGGAATTCTTCGCGCTGCTGATCTTTCTCTTCGT
>JBEKSH010000728.1:0-2618 GCA_049517235.1 Roseiarcus sp.
CATTTCCCCGACATTCCGCTCATCGTCGACGCGGGGATCGGCCTGCCCTCGCACGCCGTTGGCGCGATGGAGCTTGGCTATGACGCGGTGCTGCTGAACACGGCTGTCGCCAAAGCCGGCGATCCCGTCGCTATGGCGCAGGCCTTCGCCGTGGCTGTCGAGGCGGGACGGGCCGCCTATCTCGCCGGTCCGATGGAATCGCGCGACATGGCGGCGCCTTCGACGCCGGTGCTCGGCAAACCGGTTCTCGCGCGATGAGACGGGCCGGCAGCGGCATGGCGGGCGCCGTATGATGCTTCTCGATCCCTTCTATCCGATCGTCGATAGCGCCTTATGGGTCGAGAGGCTTGTTGCCGCGGGCGCCAAGCTCATCCAGCTGCGCGTCAAGGAACGCGCGCAGGCGGATGTTCGGGCGGAGACGCGCGCGGCGCTTGCGCTTTGCGCGCAAAGCGGCGTCCAGCTCATCGTCAATGACTACTGGGAAGTCGCCATCGACGAAGGCGCTGATTTCATTCATCTCGGACAGAGCGACCTCGACGGCGCCGATATGAAGCGCATCCGAGCCCAGGGCCTGCGCGTTGGAATCAGCACGCACGATCATGCCGAGCTCGATCGCGCTTTGTCGTTTGATCCCGACTATGTCGCGCTGGGGCCGATCTATCCGACCATTCTCAAGGCGATGGCTTTCGCGCCGCAGGGCTTGACGCGGATCGGCGAATGGAAGCGGCTCGTCGGCAAGCGGCCGCTGGTCGCCATCGGCGGCATCAGCTTGGAGCGGGCGCCACTATGTCTTGCCGCCGGCGCCGACAGCGCCGCGGTCGTCACGGACATCACGCTCAACGCCGATCCGGAGGGGCGGGCCAGGGCCTGGCTCGCGGCGACGCGGAGGGCCGCTTGACACATAGGACGCCGGTCGGCCTGACGATCGCCGGCTCCGACTCGGGCGCCGGCGCCGGCGTTCAGGCCGATCTGAAGACCTTCGCCGCGCTTGGCGTTTACGGCGCGAGCGCGCTAACCGCCGTGACGGCGCAGAATACGCGCGGCGTTCGCGCCGTCTTCAACCTTCCCGCTGAGATCGTCACGGCGCAAATCGACGCGATTTTCGACGATTTCAACGTCGCCGCCGTCAAGATCGGCATGCTTTCCAATCTGGAGATTGTCGAGGCGGTTGCAGACGCGCTGCTTCGCTTTTCCCCGCGCTTTGTCGTGCTCGATCCCGTGATGATCGCTTCGTCGGGTGGTGCGCCGATCGCGCCGGCGGCGGTGTCGGCGATGAAGACTCGGCTTTTTCCGCTGGTCGATTGCCTGACGCCCAATCTGTCGGAAGCGGCCGCATTGCTGGGCGGCGACGTCGCGCAAGATGAAGCTGGGATGATCGAACAGGGCCTTGCGCTGCTCAAGAGTGGACCGCGCGCCGTGCTGATGAAGGGCGGCCATCTGGAATCTGCCGATGCGGTCGACATTCTTGTGACGCGGGCGGGGGTTCGGCGCTACGCGGGCGCGCGCATCGCCTCGCGCAACCTGCATGGCACAGGTTGCACGCTTTCAGCGGCGGTCGCCGCCCGCATCGTGATGGGCTGGAGGCTGGAGGAGGCAGTGGCGGGCGCCAAAGCCTTCGTCGCGCGCGCTATCGAGGCCGGGCGCGATGCGACGCTAGGATTCGGTCCGGGGCCGCTGTTGCAGCTGCCCTTGGCGAAACCCCTCGGAGAGCCGGGCGCCAAGCGGGAAGCGTGAGGCTTCGGTGTGCTTAATGCGCGATCGCAAGAAAACACGACCGCTGGCTCAGGCCGGCGTCAGGGGGCGCCCTTCACAGCCCGCTACTGAAATCCTTGCAAAATCCTTGGATGACGCCGCTTTTGCAAGATTCGGCGAATTGGGGTCGAAAAAATCCATTTGTTTTCAATGGTCGATTGCTTGGCTTTGCAAATTTTTCCAAATTTGTTTTTGGCCGAAATAGGGAAAATCAATGCCTTACGGCTCAAAAAATTTGGATTCTTCGTTTTTGGATTTCGCGACCTTCCTTGCGGGCGGGGCTCTACGAATTCCGAGCCACCAAAAAATGACTTAGCACGATTCCGCATTATCAGAAACAAATTGCCGCCGCCCGAGGTCGACGAGCAGGCCCGACCAAGCCGGCGGACTGTTCAACAATCGTTTCGCCAACCGAGTCGCGGTCTCCGGGACTTCGGCATAAGCCATCGTGGAAACTTCACGTCTAGGCGGTGCTTTGCCGCATCGCCTTTGTTAGGGTCGCGGCGATGACGAGCCAGGCGGACCCGCAAGCGCCGGAGATAAGCGAATCGGACGGCGCGCTCGCGCCGCGCGCCAGTCAGGCCGCGCGCCTGACGCCTATGATGGCGCAATATCTCGAGATCAAGGCCGCCAATCCCGACTGCCTGTTATTCTATCGGATGGGCGATTTCTACGAATTGTTCTTTCAGGATGCGGAGATTGCGAGTCGGGCGCTCGGCATCGTGTTGACCAAGCGGGGCAAGCACGAGGGCGAGGATATCCGCATGTGCGGCGTGCCGATCGAACGCGCCGACGATTATCTGCAACGGCTGATCGCCCTGGGTCATCGGGTTGCGGTCTGCGAGCAGCTTGAGGACCCGGCCGAG
>JBEKSH010000729.1:0-2616 GCA_049517235.1 Roseiarcus sp.
CGCAAATTATGGTCGAAACAGCGGAACGCCTACCAATTTTGGGGCCGCCCGAACTTTGTGACATGAATTCCGCCAATTTTGTTTCCTGCATCTTTCCCACGTCAGGCAGGTTGTTCAACCGCTGTATTCCGAAAATCGACCGGTATGGTGAGAGAGAATGTGCGGTCGTCCGGAGCGATAGGCCAAGGTTGCCAGTTATTCCAAAGCAATTTAGCTCCGCATCCGCGGCGCGGCGCGCCACCCGGAGGCATCCGTGCGATAGGCCGCTGAACTCGATGTGGTGTGACATTGACAACGCCTTTATGATCAGCGACGGGTCAATTTGTGGGACGCGGGGAAGCCCAGCCGGATTTTCGCGCGTCTCGATGTCGATCCGCATTTCGATGCGATGCGCGCGCTCGCGCCGGTGAACGGCAAGGCCGAGCGCAGTCAGGCGCTATCGACAATGCTCAGAGACATGGATATTTCCTCCTTTGGCGTAACTGACGCAAAGCGTTGGCTTATCGCGCAGACAACCGGCGCCCGGTTCGGCGGCGCTTCGAACGAGGAGCGGCAAGCCGCCGAAAAACACTGCGCGACAGCAGACGTGTGACCTCCCGCCGCGTCGGTCACGATCACCGGCGACCTTGGCGTCGTCTGCCTGCTTCGCGAGGAATGAGGAGGCGCCAGGGCGGCAATTTTGCGTGCGCGAGTCGGCTGGATTACGGATGGGCCCCGCTGGGAAAGTGTTCATGACCCCCCCTCAACGCCAGCCCTGGGCCGTCGAGTCGGATCGCGATTCTGGCGAGGGCGGCGGCCGGATCGTCGTCGGGCGCGCGCGTCTGGCCGGCCGGGCCAGATCGCCAAGCGCGAAGAAACGCTCTGCGCGGCTCTGAAGATCTGCTATGATTTAAAGAGTTGACGCATGGGGCAGGGTTGCGAATTCCGGGGGGGGCCCCTTGCGGGGGGGGGTCGCCTCGCCGCGGGAGTTCGCCGGCGCGGAAGGCTTGTCGCATGGCGGCCTCCGGGCGCGGTGCGGTGCGGGCGCCCGCGCGGCGATCGCCTTGGCGGCGCGGCTTTTGACGTTGTTTGGAGCGGGCGATTTCTTGAGGGCTGACAAATGAATGCGCCGGCCTTTCCGGGCGCCGCCAAGGAAGCGCCGGACAGCGGGTTGCGCGCGCTATGCGCGATCGCCGCCTATTATCGCATCGCCGCCGATCCCGCCCATCTTGGCCGCGAATTCGCGCTGACGGGACGGGCCGCCGACGAAGGCGATCTCGTTCGCGCGGCCAGGGCGATCGGCCTGAAGGCGCGCCTTGTCGAGCGCCTTGGCGCGCATCGCCTGCGAACGCTGCCCGCGCCGGCGATCGTGCGATGCGGGGACGGAGCGTTTCGCATATTCGGCGGCGTCAGCCCGCAGGACGAATGCCGGCTCGTCGATCCCTTCACCCGCGTCGACCGGATGCTGCCGCTCGACGAAATGCTGCAGGAGATCGGCGCGCGCGCCGTGCTGATCGCCCGGCGCTTCAACGGCGCCGGCCACAATCCCGAAACCTTCGGCTTTCGCTGGTTCCTCCCCTCGATCTGGCGCTACCGCAAGCCGCTCGCCCATGTGCTGATCGCCTCGCTGTTCGTTCAGGTGTTCGCGCTGGTGACGCCGCTGTTCTTTCAGGTGGTCGTCGACAAGGTTCTCACCCACCGGGCTTATTCGACGTTGTTCGTGCTGGTGGCGGGCATCGCGGCGATCGGCCTGTTCGACGTGGCGCTGCAATATTTGCGCACCTACGCGCTGTCCCATACGACCAACCGCATCGACGTCGAGCTTGGCCAGCGCCTGTTCCATCATCTGCTGCGCCTGCCGCTCGGCTATTTCGAGACGCGGCCGGCCGGCCAGACGGTCGCCCGGGTGCGCGAATTGGAGACGATCCGCGCCTTCCTCACCGGGCAGGGCCTGTTCTCGGCGATCGACCTGGTGTTCACCGCGCTGTTCATCGCGGTGCTGTTCGCCTACTCCTGGAAGCTGACGCTGATCGTCGTCGCCTCGATTCCGCTCTACGTGATCATCGCCGCCGTGGTGCGCCCGCCGTTGCGCGATCTGGTCAAGGAGAAGTTCAATCGCGGGGCGGCGAGCCAGCAATTCCTGGTCGAGGCGGTGGTCGGCATCCACACGATCAAGGCCGGCGCGGTCGAGCCGGTGATGCGCGTCCAATGGGAGGAGCGGCTCGCCGCCTATGTGCAGACCGCGTTCGGCGCGACGCTGGTCGGCGCGCGCGGTCAGAACGCGATCCAATATGTCAGCAAGCTGTCGACCGCGCTGCTGCTGCTGTTCGGCGCCAAGGCGGTGATCGACAACGAATTGACGGTGGGCGCGCTAGTGGCTTTCAACATGATCGCCGGCCAGGTGGTTCAGCCGGTGCTTCGCCTCGCCCAGATCTGGCAGGATTTCCAGCAGGTGCAGGTCTCGGTCGATCGGCTGGGCGATATTCTGAACGCGCCGGTCGAACCGACGCCGGCGGTGCGCCTCGACCTGCCGGCGCCGCGCGGCGCGATCGAGTTCCGCAACGTGACGTTCCGCTACCGGCCGGGCGCGCAGGACGTTCTCAAACAGCTCTCGCTGGCGATCCGGCCCGGCGAGGT
>JBEKSH010000730.1:0-3507 GCA_049517235.1 Roseiarcus sp.
TGGCGCTCGCGAAGAGAATCTTCATCGATCATCCCCAACGCTACGATGCCGCGCTACGCTCGGGAACCCCCCTACGCCCTTGCCAGCAGAGACGATTCAGCTATTCCCTGACAGGCGCTAAGAAGCATCCTGCTCTAGGAATCGACGATCGGCGCCGCTTGCGCCTCCGCATGGCCGGCGAGGATCAATCGCTCGAGGGTCGCCTTCAACCCGACTGTGTCCGGGCAGATCGCCAGCCGCGTCACGCGTCCCCATTCCAGATGCGCCACATGGACGCCGCGATTGGTTGTGCGAACGCCGTCGGCGCCGGAATTGGTCTCGTCCCATTCGACGAGGACGAGCGTGTTCCAGGGGCCGCCGCTCACCAATATCCGCCGAAGCTCGAACCGAATGTCGGGCAACAGCCGATTGAGTCGTTCATACCATCGCCTCGTCGACGCCAGCGTCTTTCGCGAGCCGCCCAGGGCGGTGTCTCCGAGGAATGAATGCTCGAACTCGCGGGCGAACGCCCTCAGCACAGGCTCGGCGTCGCCGCGGTTGACGGCGTCGAAGAGGTCTCGAATGCGTTTGCGAACGATGGCGCGGTACATTGTCGCCTCCACTGAGTTCAACTGCTGAACTTTATAGCCCGTTGAGTTCAATGACGCAACCGACTAGGATTGGGCGATGGAAAGAACCAGCTTTGCGGAAATGCGCTGTTCGTTGGCGCGCGGCCTCGACATGATTGGCGACTGGTGGTCGCCCCTGATCATCCGCGACCTGTTCCTCAACGTCGTGCGTTTCGACGAGCTGGTCGAAGATCTCGGCATTTCGCGCAATCTTCTGACGAGGCGGCTCAAATCGCTCACCGAAAACGGCGTGATCGAACGAAACGTCTACCAACGGCGGCCGGTTCGATACGAATATCGATTGGCCGCGGCCGGGCCGCTGGGCGCGGGCGAAGGAAGGCAGCCCGATCCTGTTCGTCCACAAGACCTGCGGACATCAATTCCAACCGCTTGTCTCATGCTCGGCGTGCGGCGGAGCGATCAGCGCCGACGCCGTGCGGCCGATTGCCGGTCCCGGCGGGGCGGCGAAACGCGGCACGAAGATTGTGGCCAGACGTCTTCGGGACGCGTAGCGAACGCCGCCAGCCCGGCGGCGTTTTGCAGAACCGAATCGCTCGCCGAGGCGCAGGAGTTCAATATTCCGTGTTGCGGCGACGACCGCGCGCCGTCGCGACCGACGGCGACGACCTCCTGCCTGCCCCAGTTGCGGAACCACAGACGGTCCTCGCGCCAACGCGGCGACTCGCCAAACGCGAGACCGGTCTTCAGGATTCGCGCTTCCGATGCTGAAGGCTCCTTCGACGGGATCAGAATCCCGTTAGGTCAAAGTTGTCGCGAATGTCGGAGAGCTCTCGTCATCTCAGCCGCTACGGCTGGTTGCCCATCTTCTGCACCGCCTGCCGCATCTCTTCCGGGCTCACATCCCGAACATGCGTGCCGACCGACCAGCGATGGCCGAACGGGTCTTCGAGTTGGCCATAGCGGTCGCCCCAAAACATGTCGGCGATCGGCATGGTGATCTTTGCCCCCGCGGCGACGGCGCGGGCGACGAATGCATCGACATCCTCCACATAGAGATGGATGGTTACCGGTGACCCCTTCAGCGATTTCGGCCCGAATGATCCGAAGTCCGGGAATTCGTCGGTCAGCATCACGACCGAATCCCCCATGCGGATCGCGGCGTGCAAGAGTCTTCCCTTCGAGCCCGTCAGCCGTCCCGTCTCCACGGCGTTGAACGCCTTCTTGTAAAACTCGATGGCGTCCGCCGCGCCGGCGCAAACCAGCATTGGGGTCACCGAGTGCATTCCATCCGGGATAGGCTTTACCTGCGATTGGGTCATGGTCTCTTCTCCCTTCGGTTTTCAACGCGTGGTTGGCCAAGAATCGTCTCGAGATAGCGCCGCAAGTGTCCGAGACTCTCGATGGCGACCTGCGGGCTTTGCTTCGCCTTGGCGAAGATGAACGCCCCTTGCAGAACGGACTGCATGAAATAGCCGACGCTTTGCGCGCTCCACGGCGCATCCGGCGCGTAAAGCTGCTTCGCCGCTTCGATGTCCCGTGTCAGTTCCGCGACATGCTCGGACATCCCCTGGTCGCAAGCCGCGCGAAGGTCCGGATGCGTGGCGTAGACCTCCTGAACCGTCGCGCCCATCAGGCAGGTGTATTGCGCGATGTCCCCTCGGAGCATCGAGGCGCGAAAATCTACGTAGCCCAGCACGCGCTCGCGCGGGTCGGGGTTGGCGCTGTACGGCGCCGAACCGAACAGCGTCGAGGCCATCGCTTCGAACCGTTCGACTGCCACGACGCCGAGGCGCTCCTTGCTCTCGAAGTGATGGAAGAACGCGCCCTTGGTCACCCCGGCCGCCGCGCAAATGTCGTCCACCGTCGTCGCCGTGTAGCCCTTGGCGCGGATGACGTCGCGCGCGGCCTCGAGCGGCTTCGTTCGGGTTTCAGCGCTGTTGTAGGTTCTGGACATATGACAATACCAACCAACCGGTATAATTCGCAGGACAATCGCGCCTGGCTGTCAAGAGACTGGCTGCCGCCGGTCCGACAGCTTGGGAGCCGACGCGCTTCTCTCGCGATTGTCCTGCGCGCTTTTGGCGCCGGCTCGTCCTATCGCGCCACGACGGCGTCGTAGATATCCTCCTCCTGCGCCGTATGGATGCGCACCAGGGCCTCGATCGCCTCGATCACGCGCTGCGCGTCGCGAACGAGAAAATGATCGATCTTCTCCAACGGCAGGTCCTCGGTCACGCGGGCGAGCAGGCGCGCGAGATGGAGGATCTCCCGGTGCGCCCGGCTCATGGCGGAAAGGCCGTGACCGTCCGAGAGAACCTTCGCGAGCTGCGGATAGACGCTGCCCTCGTCGTCGCGTTCGTGCTCGACCACCTGCTGTTGGACAACGGCGTTCGCTTCGGCGATCAGCGCCGCCGCGCTCTCGGGCGCCACATCGTCGAGGGCGTCCGCGATGGATCGCAGCCGGTCGAGGCCGCGGAGGAGCGCGACATGGTCGCCATGCATCTTGCGCCCGATGGCCGCCGGGATCGCGCGTCGGACAGCGCCGTCGGCCGGGTTCAAGGCGCGCAGGGCATTGAGGATGACCCCTACGTCGATCACTTCCTGGACGATCGCCGCCGGCACCGGCGCCAACCATCCGGCGGCGGCGGCGAGCATGGCCAGGGCCGACAGGCTCATGCCGACGACGATGCTCTCCACGGCAATGCGGCGCGCCCGTTGCGCGATCGTAATCGCGTCGCCGACCCGATCGAGGCGGTCCGCGAGGATCACCACGTCCGCCGCCTCGGACGAGGCGCTGGCGCCGCGCGCGCCCAGCGCGATCCCCACGTCGGCCGAGGCGAGGGCCGGGGCGTCGTTGATCCCGTCGCCGACCATGATGGTCGGATTGAGCCGCTGCTCGGCGCGCACCGCGTCGACCTTGTCGGCGGGAACGCGGTCG
>JBEKSH010000731.1:0-2612 GCA_049517235.1 Roseiarcus sp.
TCGAAAGCGAGCTGTTCGGACATGAGAAAGGCGCCTTCACCGGCGCCAACGCCCGCTCGGTGGGCCGCTTCGAGCAGGCGGAGGGAGGCACGCTGTTTCTCGACGAGATCGGCGACATGCCGATGGAGGCGCAGACCAGGCTGTTGCGCGTGCTGCAGCAGGGCGAATATACGACGGTGGGCGGGCGCACGCCGATCAAGACCGACGTGCGCATCATCGCGGCCACCAACAAGGACTTGCGCTACGCGATCCAACAGGGCTCGTTTCGCGAGGATCTGTTCTTCCGCCTCAACGTCGTGCCGCTGCGCTTGCCGCCGCTTCGCGAACGCACCGAGGACATCGCCGACCTGGCGCGCCATTTTTTCGCCCAGGGCGTCGCCGACGGCCTGCCGGCCAAACATTTGGACGGCGCCGCTTTGGAAAGGCTGCGCCGCTATCCGTGGCCCGGCAATATCAGGGAACTGGAAAACCTGGCGCGCCGCCTCGCCGCGCTCTATCCCCAGGAAACGATCACCGAAGCGCTTATCGAGACCGAGCTCGGCCTCAACGGACCGCTGCAATCGCTGGGGCCCGCGGCGGCGGTCGGCCTGGGCAATGGCGCTCGCGCGCAATCGGTCGGCGGAGCGAATGAGACTTTCGCCTCGGGGATCGAGCGGCACGTCTCGGAATTGTTCCGGTCATTCGGCAATGACCTGCCGCCGGTCGGGCTCTATCATCGCCTGCTGCGCGAACTGGAGGCGCCGCTGATCGCCGCGACGTTGGCGACGACGCGCGGCAACCAGATCAAGGCGGCCGAAGTGCTGGGGCTCAATCGCAACACCCTGCGCAAGAAAATTCGCGATCTCGATTTGCGGACCATCCGCACGATCCGCTGATTTCTCAGCCTTCTCCGCGATTCTTCGCGCGAATCTGCCGCCATTTTGTCGCAATCTTGCAACATCGTTGCATAGTTGCAACTCTTGGTTCGCGATCATCGAGATCGCGTGGGGGAAGGAATTACGCCGCCCGTGAATAGTCTAGGCCCGCAAAAAGGCGCGGAAAGCGCGCGTCGCTTCGAAGAAGGCCAGACGGCGGGACGATTTGGGCCTTTGGCGGTCGGAGCCGCCTTGCTGCTCGCCGTGGCGACTTTTATCGTCTTCGCCGGCTTCACGCCCGTCATCCCGACGCCGTTCGTGGTGATGGCAATTTTTAGCGGCAATGCGCTGATCATCCTCACCTTGCTCGTGCTGATCGGGCTCGAGGCGCGCAATGTGATCGCGGCGCGGCGCGCCGGGCGGGCGGGCTCGAGGCTGCACAGCCGGGTGGTGGCGCTGTTTTCGCTCGTGGCGGCGATTCCGGCGCTGGTGACGGCGGTCGTCGCCGCCGTTTCCCTCGAACGCGGTCTGAACCCCGTGTTCATGAAGGATATCCGGGCCTTCATCGGCGAAACGACCGAGGCCACCTATGTCTACCGCGAGTCGCAATGCCGGTCCTTGTTGCGCGACACGGCGCTGACCGCTTCGGATCTGTCGCAAAGCGCGCCGCTCCTTCAGTCCGACAGCGCGCTGATGCACGACTATCTGACCAGGCGCGCCCGATTGCTCGGATTCAGCGTCGCGCTGATCATGAAGAGTGATGGATCGATCGACGATCGCGCGGACGGCTCCGATCCTCACCAGGTCGCGACTCCCGAACCGGCTGATTTTGCCGACGCCGGCAAGGACGCGCCGCTGTGTCTTCTGCTTGCCGACGGCCAGGTGTTTGTCGCGCTGCGCCCGATTCCGGGTCTCGACGACAAATTCTTCTATGCCGGCAGGCCCATCGACCCGTTCTCGGAGCGCTTCTCCCGCGACGCCGCGGATGTCGCGGCGACCTATACGGCGTTTGACGCCGCGCGTCGAAATATCGAGCTCGGCTTCGCCATCATGTTCGTCCTGCTTGCGCTGACGATGGTGTTTTCCGCGGTCTGGCTCGGCTTGACCTTCGCCAATCAGCTGGTCGCGCCGATCCGCCGGCTGATCCGGGCGACCGATGAGGTCGCTTCGGGCAATCTCTATGTGCAAGTGCCCACGCGTCGCTCCGAAGGCGATTTGGGCCACCTCGGCGACACGTTCAACAAGATGACGCTCGAACTGAGCCAGCAGCAGAACCGGCTGATCGCCGCCAATGCGCTCAACGACGAACGGCGCGCCTTCACCGAGGCGGTCCTGTCAGGCGTTCCGGCGGGCGTCATCGGGGTGAACGCGCGAGGGATCATCACAGTCAGCAACGCCGCCGCGGAGCGGCTGGTGGGCGCCGGCGCATCCGGGCGGAGCCTGCTCGGCGCCTCGATCGAGAGCGTCCTGCCGGCGCTTGCGCCGATCTTGCACGAGGCGCGCGCGACGCGGCTACGGCTTCATCAGGGGCAAGCGAAATTGCAGCGCGACGGGCGTGAGCGCATCCTCAACGTGCGCGTGACCAGCGATCCGCAACGGGCCGACCAGGGCAGCGTCATAACGCTCGACGACATCAGCGATCTGGTCAGCGCTCAGCGCACGGCGGCCTGGGCGGATGTGGCGCGCCGCATCGCCCACGAGATCAAGAACCCGCTAACGCCGATACAGCTCTCCGCCGAACGGCTGAAGCGTCGCTAT
>JBEKSH010000732.1:0-2610 GCA_049517235.1 Roseiarcus sp.
TTGGTCTGGCCGTTCCAGCGCGCGACGCGGGCCAGTCCGTGCGCGATGTCGGCGATCTCGATGTCGAGCGGCGAGGGGTCGATCAGATCGAGCCGTCGCCCCGACAGCATCCTTTGCCAGGCGCGTATTTCACCAGCCATGGGGCCGAAGTCCGAGCGCCGCGCATTCGGCGCACCGATGACAGTCCGCCAGATGATCGTTGACCATGCCGGTCGCCTGCATGAAGGCGTAGATGATCGTCGGCCCGACGAAATTGCCGCCGCGTTGGCGCAGGTCCTTGGCGATCGCCGCCGAGACGTCGCTCTGCGCGGGGACTTCGCGCATCGACTTCGGGGCGTTCTGGATCGGCCGGCCTCCGACGAAGCCCCATAAATGCGGCGCCAGGCCGCCGCGCTCGCCAAGATCGAGCGTGATGCGCGCCAGCGCGACCGCCGCCTCGATCTTGGCGCGGTTGCGCACGATGCCGGGGTTTTGCATCAGCGCCTCGATCTTCGCCGGGTCGTAGCGGGCGATTCTTTCCGGATCGAAGCCGTCGAAGGCGACGCGGAAGGAATCGCGCTTGCGCAGGATGGTGATCCACGAGAGGCCGGCCTGGAATCCGTCGAGAATCAGCTTCTCGAACATCGCGCGGTCGTCCCATTCGGGAACGCCCCATTCCTCGTCGTGATAGGTGAGGTACAGCGGGTCGTCGCCGGGCCACGGGCAACGCCGCCGGCCGTCCGGATGCAGGACGGGCGCGACGACGCGCGGCGGCTTTTCTTTCTCGGCCATGAGAATCTCTCGCTCCGAACGGCAGATTCGCCCGCCCGCCGAAATTCGGCAAGGCGCAATGCCGCCGCCCCGCGGCGGGCCGGGCCTTTCACAATAGGCGAACAAAATGCGACGCATTTAGGCGGAATGTTTATCGCGAATATTTCGGGCTTTGGCGCCTGTTTGGCAACGCCCACGCCGACATTTGGTTGCGCGATACAATCACAGGTTGTAGGAAAATTTCCGATCGACGCCCAACTCATCGCGCAGCAGGGAACGCCGGACGATGCAAACGGTCGCTGAATTTCCAATCCTGCCGCCGCCGGCCAAGTTCGACGGCGACCGCGGGCCGTGCCCGGCCGGCGCCTATCTCAAGCAGTTTCATGAGATCGCGACGATGATCGGGCTTATCCACCGCCTGCCCGATCTGGCCGACGACATCGGCTATTGGCGACCGCGCAGCCCGGTCGAACCCTTCGCGGATGCGGCTCAGCGGCAGAAGGACGAGATATTGCGGATATTCGATGGCTTCAACCCGCTGATGCGGCGGGCCTTCGAAGCGGTTGCGGCCGGTCTGGGCAAACTCGCGCAATCGGCGGTCGATCTGTGCGGTCACGGGCGCCAGCCTCTGACGCCAGACGAACTGGAAGCGTGCGCCGCGATCGGCCGGTCGATGCGCCGATTGCTTGAGCGGGGGGCGACGCTGGTTGAATCCGCGGATGGGCGAAAGCGCGGCGCGTTGTTGGCGCACGGCGCGGGCTTTTCGCGCGATCAGCCGATGCATTGGCAGGCCGAACGCGCAAACGGCGCGAATTAACTTTCTTGCGGCGCCAAGAATTAACCCTTCTTTAAGACGCGCATCGCGCCTCGCGCCTGTTCGCAATACACTGCTTCGTGATGTTTGCCCCGCTCGCTCGATCCCTCGATGAACTGTCGGCCGCCGACGCGCGCCGCGCCGCGCTCGGCTACGTCAGCGAGGCGTTCGCGGAAGCTTTGCTTGACGGCATAGACGTCGATTCGTTCGCCGACGCGGCGCTTTGCGCGGCGTTCCGCGAATTGGTGGTCGCCTATGGCGAGGAGAAAGCCGCCCGTCTGGCCGAACGCCTGCCCGAACGCGTGCGGCAGGGCGAATTTTCGCCCCTTCCGCGTCAGTAGCTCCTCAAGTCCCGGCCGCGCCGGGCGATAGTCGCCGCCGCTCGCCAGCCGTTCGTGGCCCGCGAGGGGGAGGCCCGCCATGCGCGCCGTGATCGCGGCTTTGACGTCGACGGCCTGGCTGCTGGCTCTCGCGCCGGCGGCGGCCAATGATTCGACCGCCGAACTGACGACCGGCGGCCTGGTCTTCGCCAAGACCCCTGACGTAAAAATGCGCGCCGAGGACCTGTTCATTTCCGAAAAGGAAGTCCGGGTTCGCTATCGCTTCTTCAATGCTTCGCCCCGCGACGTAACCAGCCTCGTCGCCTTTCCGATGCCCGACGTCGTGTGGGAGGGCCCCGACGTCAACATCGCGATTCCCTCGGACGACCCGGAGAATTTCCTCGACTTTCACACGCTCGCCGACGGGCGCGCGATCGCCGCCGAGATCGAACAGAAAGTTATCGCCAACGGCGTGGACCAGACGGCGCGCCTGCGCGCGCTCGGAATCCCCCTGGCGCCGCAGCGCGCGCTGGCGACGGCCGCGCTCGACGCCTTGCCGCCCGCCAAACAGGCCGAACTCCTCGACTTGAAAATGGCGACGCCCGACGACTACTACCAATTCCCGCGGCGCGTGACTCTGCGGGGGTTTTCGAATCGGCAACAGTCTGATTCAAGGTGGCGAACGAAGGAGGTTCGCCATGCCGATAGCGGTTCGGTCTGATTTTG
>JBEKSH010000733.1:0-2602 GCA_049517235.1 Roseiarcus sp.
AATTCTGATGAAGGCGGCGAGCGTCTCGCTCGCCTTCGCCAGCGTCGAGGAAATCGACGCGCTCAACATTCGCGGCGCGACCCTGGCGGCGATGGCGCGCGCCGTCAACGGCCTCGCGCTGCGCCCCGCCTTCGCGCTCGTCGACGGGCGCGACGAGCCGCCGGGCTGCGGCTGTTCGGCGCGCGCGATCATCGGGGGCGACGCGTCGTGCCTGTCGATCGCCGCCGCCTCGATCATCGCCAAAGTCGCGCGCGACCGAATGATGACCCGCCTCGACGCGCATTATCCCGATTACGGATTCGCGCAACACGTCGGCTATGCGACCAAGCGTCATGTCGCGGCGATCGAACGGTGCGGTCTTTCGCCGTTCCACCGCCTCTCCTTCAGGCCGCGGCGCGAGGCGCCGTAACGGCGCCGCCGCTCGCCCGCCAAGACCTTTAGAAAGTATTGAAATTTCGCGGCTTTTCGCAATATTTCCGGCGTGCGAAAACGAGACAGCGACGCTCCCGAGCAGCTAACGCGACTTTTACTCAAATGCGGCAGATTAGCGTGGTCAGTCGCGTCGAGTGGTTGCGTTCATGCGTATTTCCCGTGCCGGGGCGTCCGGCCGACCCGCCCAGCTTCAGGTCTCGCGTACTGGAAGCGGTTTGGCGCGGCGCCCCGTCACGGTCAGCTCAGCGCCGCGCGATGCGATCATCGTCGGCGATTGCGTCAATGAGCTTGAAAAACTGCCGCCCGCCAGCGTCGACCTGGTGTTCGCCGACCCGCCGTACAATCTGCAGCTCGAACGCGCCCTGTCGCGCCCCGACCAGAGCCTCGTCGACGCGGTCGACGACGACTGGGACAAGTTCGCGAGCTTCGCCGATTACGATTCCTTCACGCGGGCGTGGATCGGCGCGGTGCGGCGCGTGATGAAGCCCGACGCGACGATTTTCGTGATCGGCTCCTATCACAATATTTTTCGCGTCGGCGCGATTATGCAGGATCTCGGCTTCTGGATCCTCAACGACATCGTCTGGCGCAAGGCCAACCCGATGCCCAATTTTCGCGGCCGCCGGTTCACCAACGCCCATGAGACGATGATCTGGGCGGCGCGCGGCGCCGAGGCCAAGAGCTACACGTTCAACTACGAAGCGCTGAAAGCGGGCAACGAGGATTGCCAGGCGCGCTCCGACTGGTTCCTGCCGATCTGCACCGGCGCCGAACGGCTGAAGGACGCGGCGGGGCGCAAGACCCATCCGACCCAAAAGCCCGAGGCGCTGCTGGCGCGCGTGCTGCTCGCCGCCTCCAACGCCGGCGATCTCGTGCTGGATCCGTTTTTCGGCTCGGGCACCACCGGCGCCGTCGCCCGGCGCCTGCATCGGTCCTACATCGGCCTCGAGCGCGATCCGACTTACGCCGACGCCGCGCGCGCGCGCATCGCCGCCGTCGAGCCGCTGCCCGCCGAGGCGATCGCTTTGGCACCGACGCGCCGCGGCGAGCCGCGCGTCGCCTTCGCCAGCGTCGTCGAAGCCGGCCTCGTGCGGCCCGGCGAACATTTGCTGGATTCGCGCCGCCGCCACGCCGCGCTGGTTCGCGCCGACGGCGCGCTGACGCTGGGGCCGGCGGTCGGCTCGATCCACAAGATCGGCGCGCTCGCCCAGGGCCTGCCGGCGTGCAACGGCTGGACCTTCTGGCACGTCGAGCGCGCGGGCTCGCTGACGCTGATCGACGAAATGCGCGCCAACATCCGCGCGATGATGCGCGAGGCGGCGGAATAGCGCGGGCGGGCCTTCTCAAGAATCCAAGATCGGACGGCCCGATTCGGCGCCGAGCCCCGCGCCGCGTTCGCGCCAGACCGTAACCGCAGACTGTCAGACCATCGCGCTCTGTTCCGCCAGACAGGCGACGGAGCGTCGCGCTCCGAGGCGAGCGCAACGCGTCTTCGCGGCGACCGAGGGAGCTGTTCAATGGTGCATGCGTTGACTAGAGGCGATACCTTCCTCGACTGGAATGTCGACGCGCGAGTCGGGATGTGGTCGACGGGCGACGACGTCAAGCTCGTCCAATATCTGCTCGCGCGCGCGCCGGAGGCGGCGCAATACATTCCCGACCAGATAAGCGGCAGCTCGGGCATCGCCGTGAGCGACGTGGACGGAATCTGGGGTCCGCAGACCGACGCCGCGCAAAAATGGTTCGAGCAGAATTTCAAGGGCGGCGTGCCGGTCGTCGCCGACGGCGTCATCGATGTGATCCCTCAGTCCGGCATCTTGTTCGGGGATAACCCGACGTACGATTACAAGCTCTCGGCGCTGCTCAATCTTTATGCCGCGGCGGCGGGCGGCATGAACAACGTGACCCCGACGATCAAAAACATGCCGAACGACGGGGAGTGCCCGGGCGATCTCGCTTACGCTCTGCAAGCCGCGCTCAACAGTTCCCAGGCTTCGGGCAGCGGCGCAGCCGGCGACTCGGACGGCGGCGGCTGACCTCCTCTTGAAGAGAAGGCGCGGCCGACGACGCGCGAGGGGCGCGGCGCTGGTCAATTTGCCGGCGCGGACGCGCGTTCGCCCAGCAGCGCCGCCAGGTCGGACGCCCGCTCGGCGACCCGCGCCTGCAAGGC
>JBEKSH010000734.1:0-4791 GCA_049517235.1 Roseiarcus sp.
AACACGTCTTGCATCATATGCAACTTCACTTCGGCGCTACTGAGGTCAGCGAAAACCAAATCATGTTTGGCGGCTTGTTCAGCGAAGGCCGTCGCCAGCTTCGCCTTGCCCGCATCATCCGCAATCACGAACTTCACTGCGGCGCCGCCCTGAACGATGAAGTCGCTCAGGTATTCCTTGTCGATCAGCTCTAACCATTCCGTCAGCGGCACTGCCATGATTTCACCCTTTATCGAACCGGATGCCGACGTAGATCACTTCTCGACCTTGCTGATCAATGATCGTCAAGCGTTGGCCGCTGACTTTTGTTCCGGTCGAAGCCGGTAGGGCAAGACGCCGACCGTCTTTCGTGCGCAGGTCTGGTTGCCGATCCAGCAGGTGGATGTCACGAGCGAATTCCTCTTTCGGGTAGTCGCGATCGGCGCCCGGCAGAAGCGTCAGCAACTCATGAATCGCCAGCAGGGAAGCAACCGGATCGGGACCGACCGTGTCCGGCGTCCAATCGCTCTTGATGCTCCTGGCGACATAGCAATATGCATCTCGTTAACCCGCTGTGGCCTTTTCTGCCGCGCGGAGAGCAGCTTAACTAATTCGCGGGGCCGCAAGCCTCGTTCCGGTTTGCGGTCGATCATCACGGCCATGTCCTTTCCGGAAAGGGTCAGCAGCATCGGAAAACAAAAGACGCGGCCGTCTCGCTCGAACAGGCTTAGGCCAGCGCTATCAGCCTCGCGCAGCAGTTCCGCGAGATACCCGCCGTTGGTAAAGTATGACTCCGTGTCGAACTTCCACGACGAGTCCGCGCTGGCAATGTCCTCCGCAAAGCGCTTGGCGGCATTGCGCGCCTCGGCGAGGCTCTTGTTCAGATCGCGGATTTTGCCGATTTTGGCGCTAACCTTTGCCTTTTTCAATTCGGTCAAAGCAGATTTGGCTGATTTGGCCGCAGCCTCAAGTCTACCTTCAAGGTCGCTCAGTTCTTGTTCCAACGTTAAGTCCATCGCACTATCCATTATGTTAATGGCCAGCATTGTCGCGTGCACGCAGTATACACGCATTTGACGCCTTTTTGACACGTCGATGGTGCAGCGACGGGATCCGAGCCTCATCCGCGCCGTCTTCGCCCAGGAAACCCAGGAGGAGGGCTCGAAGGCCTGGCGCCATGTCGCCGATCAATTGCGGCAGCGCTTCCCAAAGCTCGCCGCGCTCATGGACGAGGCCGAAGCCGACGTCATCGCCTTCATGGCGTTCCCCAGGGCGCATTGGCCGAAACTGCATTCGACCAATCCGCTCGAACGCTTCAACAAGGAAGTCAAGCGCCGCGCCGCGCCGACGTCGTCGGAATCTTCCCCAACGAAGCCTCAATCACCCGCCTCGTCGGAGCCATTCTGCTCGAACAGAACGATGAGTGGCAATTGCAGCATCGCTACATGACGCAGGAGACAATGACCGGCCTCGGCGACGAGCCAATCGCAGCCAGGGCCAAAATTGCAGCCTGATCACGCGACGCTACGACCGCCCAAAATTTCCACCACCTTGACGGACGTGATCGCGACCTGGCCCGCTCTTAGACATATGTCATTGTCTCACTACGGAAATTCTCGACACAGCGGGGGTCGCATTTCGCGCGACAACCGACACTCTTCCAAGGCAGAATTCCTCGCACAATGAGCGATGTGCATTCAGTTCTTGGCGGGGCTATGGTTGGATGCGTTTTCACAAATTAGGACGCTATCGCCGTGAGCCCGGGTACTTCGGACCGATCGGTTGAAGCGATGGCCGAACAGGCGGACAGCGCCAAAGCAGCTAAGCGCTACTTGGCTCGAGGGTGGTCAGTTCTGCCTCTGCGTCCGCGCGAGAAGCGACCTCTCATCCCTTGGGCGCATCTGCAGAACGAACGACCCTCTAACGACGACATTGCCGAATGGTTCCGGCGATGGCCAGACGCCAATATTGGGATTGTCACGGGCGAGATTTCCAATCTGATTGTCCTCGATGTCGATCCGAAGCACGGCGGCGATGCCGCGCTCGAGCGGTTCGAACGTAGATACGGGCCACTCTCCGCCACGATAGAGGCGGCAACCGGTGGCGGCGGGCGCCACCTCTATTTCGCTCACCCTGGTGGTCTCATTCGGAATCGCGCCGGCCTGGCGCAGGGAATCGATTTGCGCGGCGATGGCGGGTACATTGTCGCCCCGCCATCCACTCATGCAAGCGGCCGGCTCTATGAATGGGTCCCGGGACGAACGCCGGACGAGATCCCGCTTGCACCTCTGCCGCGCTGGTTGATCGCACCAATTCAGGGACCACGCATGGGACGCTCGCTTTCTGATTGGCGCCAGCTTGTGCGAGAGGGGGTGACAAAGGGTCAACGCAACTCAAGTGTCGCGTCGCTGACCGGTCATTTGCTCTGGCATGGCGTCGACTCCGATGTCGCGCTCGAATTGTTGCTCGCTTGGAATCGCATGCGATGTCGGCCTCCGCTTGAGGACGCCGAGGTTGCTCAGGTTGTGGCAAGCATCGCCAAACTGCACGACGCTGAAAGCGCGTTCGAGCAAGAGCAAATCGGCCCGGGCAAGCTTCGATCGAGTCCCGAGGCAACCCACCCATAAATATTCGGTTGTGATGCTTATTCGGCGAGAGGGCCTGACGCCGATCGGCGGCGCCTTATCTCCTTCTCCGAGGCTCATCTATATGCAGTGGCGGCGCCGGTTCGTTGGGCTGATCTCGGCCGGCGCCCGGCGTAAGCGGCCGGCCGTCCTCTCGCCTTCGGGTGGCCCTGTTACAGCGCTGGTGTCACCCGCCTACAAGATTTCATCGCCGAGCAGAAGCCCCGCCTGGTGCGCGGGCGCGCCCTCGACCACCCCGGTCACAAAGGCGCGGCCCTGATCGTCGGCCCGCGTGAACACCCCGATCCCGGGATAGGTCACCTCGCCCGTCGGGAAAACACGCTGCAGGCCTCGACGGCGCAGCGCGTCCGAGAAAATATCGGCGAGCTGGTAATAGGCCGGATCCTCCGGCGTGTAGTAATGCGTGTGCGATGCGCCGAGCTGCGCCAGCATCGCATTGACCACGACGGCCATTTCTTCTCGGGAGCGCGCGGACGCAGCCAGCGGGCGGTAGCGCCGGGTCGTAGAATCGGTCGCGCACGATTTCCCAGACTTCGTCGAAGGCCGCCTGATCCGCTTCGGCCGAGAGGGCCTCAGACTGGCTCCCCGTCTGCGCGCTTGCGGGCCATGCGCCGAGAGTAGCCGCGGCCGCGAGAGCCAGGATATTTCTGCGCGTTGCTTCCATGCGGTTCATCGCCTGTCCGATCAACTGACCCTCACGGTCGCTGTCGGTGGCAAGCCACACGTGCTTGGCCGTCCGCAGCGCGTCACGAATTCCATCGCCCTTAAGGGGAAACGAACGGAACGGAGGTTGGCCTCTCAATTCTGAGATCCGGGCCTGCCGCTCAATGTTCCTCGGTCTTGAATTCAACCGTTTCAAAGACGAGTTCGGTCTCACCTGTATTCTCAATGTCGTGGACGAAGGCTGTCTCAGGCGTCAGATCCGGGAAGTAGTTGGTGTCGCCCGCCGGGTAGGTGCGCTCGCGACGCGGCCGTCATCGTATCGGGAGCGCGCCCGGCCATCGGTGGCCACGCTCCAGAAATATGACCTGTCGTGCCTGTGGAAGCCAAGGCGTTCGCCCGGCGCCAGGCGCAAATGCCAGACCCGCATCGTTTCCGTCCAGAGCGCTAGCGCGGTGCCGATGCGTCGGCTGGTCTGGTTCATCATAAAATCAGCAGCCGTCTCGGCATCAAAACCCCGCGGCGTTGCAAATTGTTTGATCCGACATCCCCAGGATGCCATTCAGACTGCGCCATTTTGGATTGTCGCGCAAACCTGAACGACGACGCATTGCGGCGCCTTGTCGACCGCATTCGGGCCCGCGCGATCCGCCGGATGGGCTCATATGTTCGGATCGTGTAGTCTTGCGCATTATGAACCCGACATTCGCTGCTGCCATTGAACCGCTGCACCCGTCGTTTCAACGCCTTCTGGACATGGCGCCCATTATGAATGGCGAGTTGCCGCCCAAAAAGCCGAGCAGTAGCGCTTATCTCTTCAGCTGATCGAAGTACGTCCGATCAATAAGCGGCCGTTAAAACTGGTCGCACTACAGAAGCACAGCCGTGTGGCCGCCAGCCTCAATCGCTTGCCCGACGCGGCGACTTGCGCCAAGGCTGCCGCATGGCCCGGCGGCGCTCCCTATTCGGCATCCTGGCGCGCGGCATCGTCTTGGCGGGGCTGGCGCTGTGCTCCGTCTTCGCAGGGCTTGTCGCCCTCTACGCCGTCGCGCCTCCCGTCTCGACGCTCATGCTCGGTCGCAAGATTGAAGGCAAGGACTACGAACGTATCTACGTGCGACTGGAGGACATCGCGCCGGTGGCCGTCGCCTCCGTGATAGCGTCGGAGGACGCCAGGTTCTGTCAGAACGACGGCGTCGACTGGCGCGCTCTGCATGAAGTCTTAAACGGCGCCGGCAAAGATGGCCCCAGACGCGGCGCGTCGACGATCACCATGCAGACCGCGAAGAACCTTTTTCTGTGGCCAGGCCGTTCGGCCATTCGTAAGGGCATCGAGATCAGCATGGCGCTCGTCCTCGGCAAGGTTTGGTCGAAGGCGCACACCCTGGAGGTCTATCTCAACATCGCCGAATGGGGCGACGGGCTCTTCGGCATTGAGGCTGCGGCGCAACGCTACTTCCACAAAAGAGCGAGCCAGCTCGACGCGCGCGAGGCGGCGCTGCTTGCG
>JBEKSH010000735.1:0-2598 GCA_049517235.1 Roseiarcus sp.
CAAACTCAAGGAATTCCGCAGAATCGCAACACGATACGAGAAAACCGACGAAAGCTACCGCGCTATCGTCAACCTCGCCGCATCGATAATCGCTATGCGATGAATGTCCACAGGCCCTAATTTGAATTCGGAACCCAGACTGACGCACGCCGAGTTTCGTCACGGACTTCGCGCTAAACACGAGATCGCCCATGTCGAAATTCTATGGTTTGGACAAATTTCAGGCAGGAGATGTGGTCCGAATCGCCAATCGGGCTACCCTCGATCAGTTTTTCCAGTCGTGGAAACTCCATCATCCCATTCAACCGGACCAACTCCAGTATGCGGGACGGGTCACAAAAGTGGGTCGATCCTCGATGTATCATGGAGGCGACATACTCTATGAATTGCACGACGTTCCGGGCATATGGCATCAGCAGTTGCTCGTGGCCGCGCTACCGGAAAACTCAAATTAGGACACTACCCGGCGGCGAAAGCGCTGGCCTTGCCCGGCGTTTTGGTGTAGCAGCCGCGCTTTCCGGCGGCGGGCGCGCCTCCCCGGCCCCCTTTTGGAGAATGTCATGGCCGTTCCGAAACGTAAGACCTCGCCCTCGCGACGCAACATGCGCCGATCGGCGGATGCGCTGAAGGCTCCAACCTATGTCGAGGACAAGGATTCGGGCGAATTGCGCCGCCCCCATCACATCGATCTGAAGAGCGGCATGTATCGCGGCCGCCAGGTGCTCAAGCCGAAGACTGCCGTCGAAGCCTGAGACTTCCCGCTGAACAGCGCATCGCGGCCGGCTTCGCGCCGGCCTTTTGTTTGGCCGCTTCGGCTTAACCCGCCTTCGGCCTGAACGAGGCGACGGCCGCCCCCGCGACGATCAGCGCGCAGGCGAGCGCCAGCGCGGGCGTCGCCGCCGCGAAGCCGGCGAGCACCAGGATCAGCGTCGAAAGCGCCGGCGCCGCATAAGCGGCGACGCCGAGCAGCCGGATGTCGCCGTTCTTGACGCCATAATCCCAGACATAGAAGGCGAGGCCGACGGGACCGAGACCGAGACCGAGGATCGCCAGCCACTGGCCGGGGGCGGCGGGGAGGACCGTCGTCTCGAACGCCAAATGGCAAAGCGCGGCGAGCGCCGCCGTGGCGAGGCAGAAGCCCGCGACGGCCTCGTTCGGCGTCGCCTTGAGGCGGCGCGAGGCCAGCGAATAGGCCGACCAGACGAAGGCGCAGCAAAGCGCGAGGCCGTAGCCGGCCAGCGCCGGCCCCGCGGCGCCAGCGAACAGCCCGCCGCCGGCCTTGCCGGCGAACAGCGCGACGGCGCCCGCCAGCCCAAGCGCCGCGCCCACAATATGGCGCACGCTCAAGCGTTCGCCCGGCAGCAGCGCGGAAAACAGCACGATCAGCAGCGGCCACAAATAGGCGATCAGGCTCGCCTCGGCCGGCGGCGCCCGCCGCAGCGCGGCGAAGTAAAGCGCGTGATAGCCGAACAGCCCGCCTATGCCGACCAGCCACACCGGCCATGGCTGGACAATGGCGCCGAGGCGCCCGCGCGCGGCGGCGAAGCCGAAGCCCAGCGCGCCGCCGATCGCAAAGGTCAGCGCGGCCAATTCGAAAGGCGGAACCTCGCCAGACGCGGCGGTCAGCAGCGCGAGCGCCGACCACAGCAGGATGGCGAGGCAACCGATGAGGGTGGCGACGAGCGGGCGCGCGGCAGGCAGGGCGACGTCGGTCATGGCGCAGGCTGCTAGCAGGCGCGCATGCCGATGGGAAGCCGTAGCTTCGGCTACGCCCCCAGCCCCGTATTCTTCAACGGCAGCGACCGGATGCGCTTGCCGGTGATCGCGAAGATCGCATTGGCGACGGCCGGGGCGATCGGCGGCGTGCCGGGTTCGCCGATGCCGCCCCATTTGCCGCCGCCCGACAGCGCGAAATGCGTTTCGATGACCGGCGCGTCCGCCATCCGCGCGATTTGATAATCGTCGAAATTGCCTTGCTCGACCGCGCCGTTCTTGATCGTAATCTCGCCAAACAGCGCGGCGGTCAGGCCATAGAGCACGGCGCTCTCGATCTGCATCTCGACATTCAGCGGATTGACGACATGGCCGCAACCGACGCAGGCGGTCACGCGTTCGACCTTCACTTCGCCGCTTTTGCTGACCGCGACCTGGGCGATCTCGCCGACGATCGTGCCGAAGCTTTCATGGATCGCCAGCCCGCGCGCGGCGCCGGCCGGCAGCGGCTTGCCCCATTCGCCCTTGTCCGCCAGCTTGTCGAGCACGGCGAGAAAATCCGCCCTTTCGGCGAGCAGGGCGCGCCGATAGTCCAGCGGGTCCTTGCCCGCGGCATGAGCGAGCTCGTCGATGAAACTCTCGACCGCGAAGGCGTTCTGCGACGAGCCGACCGAGCGCCAGAACATAACCGGCACGTGGGTGTTCTTCAGCGCGCACGCGACGTTGAGGGCGCCGGCGCGATAGGGAACGTTGACGAGCCCTTCGACGGCGCTCGCCTCGACGCCGCTGCTGGCGGAGCCCCAGCCGAGCGAACGGGTGATCGATCCGACCGCCGTGCGAAAATCGAAGGCGGTCGGCGCGCCATCGGCGCCGAGCCCCGCTTTG
>JBEKSH010000736.1:0-2598 GCA_049517235.1 Roseiarcus sp.
GCCGCGCGAAGTCGGAAAAACGAGATTGCCGGTTCTCGACATGCTGCGCAACACGTCGCAAGCCGCGCGCGATAGCGGCCGAACTGATTTGCCGGTCTTTGTGTCAACAAGCGTCGCCGTTCGCCTCGCGAGGTCAATCTCTGTCCAGCGCAGTCCTAGCGCCTCGCCTGAGCGCCAACCGGTCAAAGCAAGGAACCGTACAGCCGCCAGTGCGGCCGGCCAGACGCTCGCGTCTTCGCCCTTTCGCAATGCGTCGCCAAGCGCCTGATATTCGGCGTCGCTCAGTCGGCGCTCCCGCTTACCGTCCGCAAAGCGGACCGTGCCATGAACCGGATTGTCAGGGCGCATCCTGCGGCGCACGGCATAGGAGAAAATCGCGCCGAGCAAGCCGACGGTTCGGCTCGCGGTTCCTTTGCCGCCGCGCACGTGCGCCAAGCCGTGTTTCTTTGCAGTCTTAGTCTTGCCCGCGGTCTTGCCATCGGCGACCGCGTGCATGAACGCGTCCACGTCCTCCCGGGTAACAGCGGCGACCGAAAGCCGGCCCATCAACGGCACGATATGACGGTCGATGCGTCCCTTGTCGGTCGCGAGAGTGCTCGCCTTCTTTGACATCTTCCAGCGCGTCAGCAAGCGGCCCGCTGCGGCGTCGGCAAAGTATTGCTCGCAGAGGTCCGCAACGGTCGCGGCGTTGCGCTTGGCGCTCTTAGCCGCCGCCGGATCGCCGCCCTTCACAACGTCGCCCAGGAGCCGCTTGGCTTCCTCGCGGGCCGTGTCGGGCGTCCACGGCGCCCCGTGGCGCCCGATCGTATGCCAGCGCTGGCGACCCTCCGCCGTTCGGAACTTTAAGACATAGGCGACCGCCGGTCCCTTTTGGCGACGCGCGCCGAATGAAGGGACTGCCGCGTCCCAAACCGTTTCGCCGGGCGCCAGCGCCCTAATCTCTTTGAGGCCAATTCTCTTTCCGCTCATTTTGCGCGCTCCTGGTAGCTAGCTACCACATAGCTACCAACTTTGCGCAAATGATATCAAACGAAGGCAATGGCCGGCAAGAGAAATTACAGGAAACACGGGCGATGTAGCAAAGACCAGCACAGCCTAGCAACCACACACAAATGCTAGGAACTGCCCTCCGAAGGCAGAGGCCAGGGGTTCGAATCCCTTCGGGTGCGCCATCGCCATGCAAATGGGAACGAGCTCTCGTTCGTGGCGACCGTTCCGCAGCCGCTACAGCAGTCCCGCGACGCCGCCGTAGAGACCCACGGCGATGACGATCGCCGCAAGGCCGATCAGGACCCAGAGATAGAGCCCGCGCGGACGCAGCGGCGCCGGCAGCGCGGTCACCGCCAACGCCACCAGGAAGCCGATCACCAGCGGCAGCAGGAAAGCGTTGAGAACCTGCGCCGCGATGCTGAGCCATACAAGGTCCGGCGCGAGCCAAACGACGGCGGCGGCGCCGACGACGCAGGCCGCATAGACGCCATAGAACCATTTCGCCGCGAACGGATGATATTCCAGGGAGCGCCGGTAGCCGGCGACCTCGCCGATCCCCCAGGCCAGCGCGAGCGAGCACACGATGGCCGCCACCAGCGAGGCGCCGAGGACGCCCGCGCTAAAGACCAGGCGCCCCACGTTCTCCCCGAGAAGCGGCGACAGCGCTTTGCTGATCTCGCCGACGCTGCTTAAGCCCGCCGAGGCGCCGCCGGAGGCCAGCGTCGCCGCCGTGGCGACCAGCACCGCTCCCGTCAAGCACTGGGTCAGCAGCGCGCCGACCGCCGTATCCCAGCGGGCGGCCTTGAGGTCGTCGGGCCGCAATTTCTTGTCGGCAATGGCGGACTGTTGGTAGAAGATCATCCATGGATTGAAGGTCGCTCCGATGACCGCCGCCGCCAGGTAGGTGAACTCGCGGTTGCCGAGCGGCAGGTCGACCACATCCTTCGACAAGGTCGCGAGGTTCGGGTGCGCGGTCCAGGCGACCGCAAAAAACGCAAGTTCGAACAGGCCGATGACGATCGCGGTCCGCTCCACCCGCCGGTAGGAGCCGGTGGCGACGACGGCGAGCAGGGCCGCCGCCGCGACCGGCAGGGTCAGACTGCGCGACACGCCGTAGAGTTCCCCGATCCCCCCCACGCCGGTGAATTCGGTAACCAGCGAGCCGATGGTCGCCGCCGCCAGGCCTGCCGTCGACAGCCACGCCCATCCGACGCCAAACCGTTCGCGGATCAGTTCGCCGTGCCCGCGGCCGGTGTGGAGTCCGAGCCGCACCGTCAATTCCTGCACCATGTAGAGCATCGGAGCCAGCAGCAGCAGCATCGGCAGCAGCCGATAGCCCCATTGCGCGCCGGCCTGGGCGCCTGTCACCACATTGCCGGCGTCGGTGTCGGCCAGCATCACCAGCAGGCCGGGTCCCCACACATAAATCCATCGGAGAGGAGCGATGATTTTGGTTGCCGGTGGGGCTACGCCGTCCATGCCGCCGCTGTCTCACTCAAGGTCGCTCAAAATCAAACATGGACTCGGGCGAGTCAAGCGGCGGCTTAGAGCGTGATGATATCAGGCTTGTCCATAGCCGGCGTTTTTGAAGTAGTTGAAGCATTCCTC
>JBEKSH010000737.1:0-2593 GCA_049517235.1 Roseiarcus sp.
CGCGGCGATGGCGCCGCAGCGCAGATAGTCGCCATAGGAAAACCCGCCCGGCAGCACAACGAGGTCGGTTCCCGCCGGCAGCGCGGGTTCGTCGTGCCAGACGATCGGCGGCTTCACCCCGGTGGCCTGATAGAGGGCGCGCGCGGCGTCCCCCTCGCGATTGGAGCCGGGGAACAGGATGACGGCGGCGCGCATGATCTTAGGCGACCTCCACCGAGTAATTCTCGACGATCATGTTGGCGAGCAGCTTCTGGCAGGCCTCGCCGAGCCGCTCGCGCGCCGCCGAGGCGTCCTTGGCGTCGATCTCGATATCGAACACCTTGCCCTGGCGCACACTCGCGACGCCCTCGAAGCCGAGCGATTTCAGCGCGCCTTCGATCGCCTTGCCCTGCGGATCGAGGACGCCGCCCTTCAAGGTGACGATCACGCGCGCTTTCATCGGCGATGGGTCCCCGTTGCAGTCTCAGGCGGCGTTCGACGTCGGCGTCAGCGTGAGGAGCGAAAAAAGCGCGGAGGGATCGCGCGTCGCGCGCAGCTTGGCGGCCAGACCCGGGCTGCGCACGGCTCGCGCGATCAGCGCCAGCGCCTTCAAATGATCGGCGCCGGCATTCTCGGGCGCCATCAGCAGGAAGATCAGATCGACCGGCAGGCCGTCGAGCGCCTCGAAATCGATCGGCCGCTCCAGACGCGCGAAAATGCCGAAAATGCGCGCGCATTTGGGAAGCTTGCCATGGGGAATCGCGATTCCGTCGCCGACCCCGGTCGAGCCCAGCCTTTCGCGCTGCAACAGCGCGTCGAATATCTCGCGCGCCGGCAGGCCGGACACCATCGCCGCGCGCTCGCTCAATTCCTGCAGGGCCTGTTTCTTGCTGTTGACCCGCAAAGACGCGATCACCGCGTCCGGGGTGAGAATATCGTTTAGAGGCATAATGATCTCTGGGTTGATCCTCGATGAGCGCCGTCATTCTCTTTGAACAAGCGGCTCTCTCCTTGCATCTTTGGCGCCGAGGCGTTCAATGCGGGTCGATCCAGCCGATCGCGCCATCGCCGCGTCGATAGACCACGTTCACTCTCGCGCTTCCCGCATGCTGAAAAACGACGACCGGCGCGCCAGTAAGATCAAGCTCGGCGACGGCGGAGGCGACGGACAGGCGCTTGAGCAACGCCGACCCTTCCGCGACAATCACCGGGCTGAAATCCTGGACTTCCTCCGCCTCTTCGTCAGGCGCCTCAATCAAATAATTGGCGACCATCGGCCGCGCCGCGTCGCCTGCCTCCGGTCCCCCGTTGGCCGACGCGTGGCGCTCTTTAAGGCGTTTGTTGTAACGGCGCAACCGGCGCTCGATCCGGTCGGCCGCCTGATCGAAACTGGCATAGGGCTCCTGCGCCTTGCCTTCGGCCTGAAGATTCATGCCCGAACTCAGGTGCAGCGAGCAGTCGGATCGAAACCACGATCCTTCGGGCGAGATGACGACATGGCCGGCGATCTGACCGTCGAAATAGCGCCCGATGACCGCGGCGACCCTGGTCAGCACGTGCTGACGCAGCGATTCGCCGATCGCGAGGTTCTTCCCCGAAACGCGCAAGGTCATTTCTCGTCACGCCTCTTCTGCATGCTTTGAAATCGGCAGGCGCCGACGCGCCCGCGTCCAAACCGCGATCGGATGTTTGAGGCGCCGCATTTCCATTCCGCGAACCGATATCCAATTCGTTCGAAAATGCCCTGACGTCCGTCGCCGCGGCGCATCGGCCTGCGGCGGCCTTAGGGTTAGGAGCCTGCCGCGACGATGTCAATGAGGACCAGCAAAAGGCTGTCGACAAGCTCCAGGTAGCTCAAATAGATCAAATATTTATCGAATCTTTCAGCGACATTCCGGCGATCGTCGGCGCCATCTTCTCGCGCCGCCGGTCGACGGAGGAGGGAATGCGAAGACTATCGCGGTATTTGGCCACGGTGCGACGCGCGATCACGATGTCGGCGACCTTCAGGCGCGCGACGATCACGTCGTCCGAAAGCACGTCGCGCGGGTCCTCCGCGTCGATCATCTGCTTGATCTTGAAGCGGACCGATTCGGCCGAATGCGCCTCGCCGACGCCGTTCGAGGCGATCGAGGTCGAGAAGAAATATTTCATCTCGAACAGGCCGCGCGGCGTGCCGATGTATTTGTTGGAGGTCACGCGCGAGACCGTCGATTCGTGCATGCCGATCGCATCGGCGACGGTCTTGAGATTGAGCGGGCGCAGACCGACGACGCCTCGCGTGAAAAAGCCGTCCTGCCGGCGCACGATCTCCGTTGCGACCTTCAGGATCGTGCGCGCGCGCTGTTCGAGGCTCTTGGTCAGCCAATTGGCGCTTTGCAGATTGGTCGCCAGAAAAAGACGATCGGCTTCGCTGGCGCGGCCGCGCTTGATCGTGGCGGCGTAAGTCTCGTTGACGAGCACGCGGGGCAGCGCCTCGCTGTTGAGTTCGATGCGCCAGGAATCGTCGGGCGCGGTCGAGACGAACACGTCGGCCGTCGCCAATTGGTCGGGCGGCGCGCCAAAGGCTCGCCCCGGCTTGGGCTCCAGGCGGCGGATCTCGCCGAGCATGTCG
>JBEKSH010000738.1:0-2587 GCA_049517235.1 Roseiarcus sp.
AATTGCCGTTTCTCGACCGCTTCGCCGCGGCGCGTCGGTCCGGCTTCAAAGGCGTCGAGTTCATGTCGCCTTACGAGCAGGCCCAGGGCGACCTCATCGCGCGGCTGCGCGACCACGGGCTGACGCAGGTGCTGCACAATCTGCCGGCGGGCGATTGGGGCGCGGGCGAACGCGGCATCGCGATTTTCCCCGATCGCGTCGAGGAGTTCCGTCGCGGCGTCGCCCAGGCGATCGACTATGCGAGCGCGCTCGGCTGCGGCCGAGTGAATTGCCTCGCCGGCCTGGCGCCCGCGGGCGCGGACAACAACCTGCTGCGCAAGACGCTGGTCGACAATCTCGCCTTCGCGGCGCGCGAATTGGCGAAAGAAAAAATCAAGCTGCTGATCGAGCCGATCAACACGCGCGACATGCCCGGCTTCTTCCTGACGCACACCATTCAGGCCGCGCGCCTTATCGACGAGGTCGGATCGGACAATCTGTTCATCCAGTACGACGCCTATCACATGCAGGTCATGGAGGGCGACCTCGCGCGCACCATTGAGGCCAATCTGCCGCGCATCGCCCATATCCAGCTCGCCGACAATCCCGGCCGTCACGAACCGGGCACCGGCGAAATCAACTATCCGTTTCTGTTCGGCCATCTCGACAGGATCGGCTATTCCGGCTGGATCGGCTGCGAATACAAGCCGCTGACAAGCACCGAGGCGGGCCTGGGCTGGATGGAGCCTTACCGATCATAGTTGTTCGCGTTTGCCGCGCCCGGCCATGACGGCGGGAGCGTGAACAAGCGCTATCCGTCAGCGGCGCAAACAATCGCCGAAGGCACAAAGGCAAGGGAGTTCCTGACCATGAGTAAGATCGGTTTCATTGGCCTTGGCGTCATGGGCGGCCCGATGGCCGGGCATCTGCTCGCGGCGGGACACAATCTGTTCCTCCACTCCATACCGAGGGTCCCCGAGGCTCTCGTCAAGGCGGGCGGCGTGACTTGCGCCAGCGGCAAAGAGGTCGCCGAACGATCGGAAATCATCATCGTCATGGTGCCGGATACTCCCGATGTTGAAGCCGTTCTGTTCTCGAAGGGCGGCGTCGCCGAAGGCCTCGGCAAGGGCAAGATCGTCGTTGACATGAGTTCGATCTCGCCGATCGCCACCAAGGAATTCGCTCGAAAGGTCAAGGAGTTGGGCGCGGACTACCTGGACGCGCCGGTCTCCGGCGGCGAGGTCGGCGCCAAGGCCGCCTCGTTGACGATCATGGTCGGCGGTTCGCAAGAGGCGTTCGACGCGGTGAAGCCGCTCTTCGAGAAAATGGGCAAGAACATCACGCTGGTCGGCGGCAATGGCGACGGGCAAACGACCAAAGTCGCCAATCAGATCATCGTCGCCCTCAACATCGAGGCGGTCGCCGAGGCGCTGCTGTTCGCCTCCAAGGCGGGCGCCGATCCCGCCCGCGTGCGTCTGGCGCTGATGGGCGGCTTCGCCGCCTCGCGAGTCCTGGAGGTGCACGGGGAACGCATGGTCAAGCGCACCTTCGCTCCCGGCTTCCGGATCGAACTTCACCAGAAGGATCTCAATCTCGCCTTGCAAGGGGCGAAGGCGCTCGGCGTCGCGCTGCCCAACACCGCCATGGCGCAGGAATTGTTCAACGCCTGCGCGGCGCATGGCGGCAAGGCGTGGGACCATTCGGCGATGGTTCGCGCGCTGGAGATCATGGCCAATCACGAGGTTGGCGCAAGCAGCGCGTAAAGGGAAGCGTCATGGCCGGCGATCATCGCGTCCTGCTGCGCGCCATGTTCGACGCGGCGGTCAACGCCGCCGCGCCGGCGCTGTGCGTGCCGCCGCACCTGCCGCTCCGGCCGAATGGGCGCACGATCGTCGTGGGCGCCGGCAAGGCGGCCGCGGCGATGGCGGCCGCCGTCGAAGCGCATTGGAGCGGCCCGATCGAGGGCCTCGTCGTCACCCGTTACGGTCACGGCGCGCCGACCAGCCGCATCAAGGTCGTCGAGGCCGGCCATCCCGTTCCCGACGCCGCCGGACCCGCCGCCGCCCGCGCCATCCTCGACCGGGTCAAAGGCCTCGGTCCGGACGATCTCGTGCTGTGCCTCATTTCGGGCGGCGGCTCCGCGCTGCTCGCCTTGCCCGACGGCGACATCACGCTTGCCGACAAGCAGGCGATCAATCGCGCGCTGCTGCGCAGCGGCGCGCATATCGGCGAGATGAACTGTGTGCGCAAGCACCTGTCGGCGATCAAAGGGGGCCGTCTCGCGGTCGCCGCCGCGCCGGCCCGCGTGGTCAGCCTGATCATTTCGGACGTGCCGGGAGACGATCTTTCGGTGATCGCCTCGGGTCCGACGGTCGCCGACGCGACGACCCAGGCGGACGCGCTGGCGGTGCTCGAAAAGCATCGCGTCGAAGCTTCGCCGGCGGTGCTGAAGCAGCTTTCGAACCCGGCCGCCGAAACCCCCAAGCCCGGCGATCCGCGCCTCGCCGGCGTCGCCAACATTCTCATCGCGACGCCGCAAATGTCGCTCGAAGCGGCCGCCGGAGTGGCGCGTGCGGCGGGCTTCGCGCCGATGATCCTCGGCAATGCG
>JBEKSH010000739.1:0-2567 GCA_049517235.1 Roseiarcus sp.
AGATAGAAATAGCTCCATTTCACCGGCCCCATCAACTTCGTGATGTCCCAGGACCAAACCTGATTTGGGCTTTCGGCGAGAAGTTCAGGCTTCTGATAAACGGGGCGGCGCAATTGCCGGCGACGCCCTTCATCGCCATCGAAAACGATGCCAGCGGTCGCAGGCGAGGTCGGAAACGATTTAGCCAGGGCGGCGTAATCCTCGCCCGCGTCTGGGGCTCGCGCCGCCACATAGACGAGCGCCGAAACATCCGGATGTACGCCAGTCTCAGTGTCAGCGGCCGGTCCCGGCAATCCTGTCTCTCCGGCTGGCCCGCGCTTTACGATCGGGGTGTGCTCACGATTTGTCTGCACCCAGCGCGCGATTTCATCTTTGCGGGCGAACCACACATCTTTTTTCCGCCCCATGTGATCGAGGACTCGATCGAACATGCGGATGGAAGCCGGACGCGTGCCTATCCTGTCGTGCAGAGTGACGACCATCATCCGGCGCCGCTTCGCGCCCTCTTCGTATAGCTGGTCGAACTCGTCCTTCAGCACCTCTCGAAGGGACACGCCGACCTGGTGGCGTTCGGCGTGCCGTTCATCGCCAACCCCGACCTAGTTGAGCGCCTGCGCAGCGATGCGCCGCTCAACAAGCCCGATCCGACCACGTTCTACGGCATCGGCCCGAAGGGTTACACCGATTATCCGATACTCGCCGATGCCGTCGCCGCCTGACCCCTAAACTCAAAGGATACAAGCCACGGAAAAGTCTCCAAATTTCAAACCTGGTCAGTGCGCCCTGCTGCTGATCGATCACCAAGTCGGCACGACCCAGTTGATCAAAAACATCACCGCCGACGAGTCGATAACCAACGCGGTCAAGCTCGCTAAGACGGCGCTCGCGTTCGAGATGCCGATCGTGATGACCTCGAGCTTTGAGGACAAGGCGCAAGGTCCAACCCACCCGTCGCTACAGCGGGTTGCGCCAGACGCTTACACCAATCGGGTAAAGCGGCACGGTGAAGTCAATGCATGGGATGATAAGTCTTTCGTCAAGGCCGTTGAAGCCACCGGCCGGCGCCAGCTTATCGTCGCCGCGGTGACCACCGACATCTGCCTCGTCTTTCCGGCAATCAGCGCGGTCGAGGCAGGTTATGAGGTGCAGGCGGTGCTCGACGCCAGCGGATCGAGCTTCGCGATCGGCGAGGAAACCTCGCGCAGGCGGATGGAGCGCGCGGGCGTGTGGCTGACGTCTGCTAATACAATGGTCGCCGAACTGGTCGGCAACTGGGCGACCCCCCAGGGCATGGCTCTGGTAGCGTTAATTGCTTCCAATCCTCCCATGCTGCCGGTCGATTGAGTGGCGAGCATGACCGTCTCGCCAGCCTCGATCTCGGGCTTCCAAAGCAAATCGACGGCCCTTGCCGGCGTCCGGCCGCATTATTGGATTGGCGGCGACCCGAATGGGCCGCCGGTGGTCCTGTGGCACGGATTCCTGTCGACCTCCTACGGCTGGCACGACGTCGCGCCAGCACTGGCCGAGGCGGGGCTTGCAGTGCTCGTTCCGGACATGCGCGGCTTTGGCGACAGCGACAAGCCTACGGGTAACGACGGCTACGACGCTCGCTCGCTCGCCGAGGAATGTCGCGCGCTGGTTGCCGCGATCGCTTTCGGGCAGGGAAAGCCGCTGGTCCACGCAGCGCACGACATGGGCGCGCTGCCCGCGCTGATCTGGACGTCCGATCATGCGGAGGAGGTTGCTGGTCTGCTGTACATCGAAGCCCCTGTCATGCTTGGCTCGGTGCTGCGACAGGTGTTTTCCTATACACCCGAAGCGATGGCGCAGGGATCGATGTGGTGGTGGATCCTGCCGCTTGCGCCCGGCGTGCCCGAGCGCCTGATCGTCGGAAACGAACGCGCCTTCCTCACCTGGTTCTACGAGGGTGATGATGTCGTCAACCACGTCGCGTTCACGTCGCAGGTGGTCGACGAATATCTGCGCACCTTTGCGGGGACAAAAGGCGTGCTGGGCAGCATGGGCATCTACCGCGCGGCGTTCGCGAGCATTGACCAGACCGAGCCGCTGATGACCGCCAAGATCGCCGTACCGGTCGTCGCGCTCGGCGGAGAGAAGGGGCTTGGCGACAAGGTAGGCGAGATGGTCGCGATGGTCGCCGACAATGTCGAGGCGCATACGCTGGCGGGCTGCGGGCATTTCATGACCGAGGAGCGGCCCGAGTTCGTCGTCGAGCAGATACTCGCCATGGCGGCGAAGACGCACGCATGAATACGCACCTAGGCGAGATTTCGGACCAGATCGGAAAGTATAGATGATCGGCAATTTAATCATTAGCGAAGGCGGTAGACGAGGGTCGATGTGCCGTGATCATCGCGTAGCATGGGCCCGCGCATGACCATTCCCGCGCCTAGACCCGCCAACTCGGTCTATCATGACGAGCATCTCCTCGATCGAGCCGCGATGCTGGCGATGCGCGCTATGATGGCGCTCCAGCTCGCCGCCGAATTCGGCACCGAGGGTCGCTCAGCGTTCGACGAGCTGATGGAGAAGACCCCCGCTGCCGA
>JBEKSH010000740.1:0-2564 GCA_049517235.1 Roseiarcus sp.
GGATCAAGAAGGTGTTGATCCCCGAAGAGAACGCGAAGGATCTCGCCGAGATTCCCGATAGCGTGAAGAACGGCCTCGAAATTGTGCCGGTCTCGCGGATGGACGAGGTGTTGAAGCATGCCCTGGTGCGCCAGCCCCGCCCGATCGTCTGGGAAGAGGACGTCAAGGCGGTGAATAAGCCGATCGGCCAGGACGAGGAAGTCTCGGGCGTCGTCGCGCACTGACGCGGTCGAGGCGCCCTTCCGCAGGGCTGAGTTTTCCGAAACGGGGCCGCAAATCCTACGGATTTGCGGCCCTTTTTGTCATTCAGCGATGCGAAACGCGCGGAAAACCTATCTTTTTTGGCGAGTCTTCGGTCCAATCCCTTGCGTTTGCGCGAGATTTTAAGGAGCTATGAAACGTACGCCGGCGTCGATTCGCGTAAGCTTGGCTTTGCAAAGCTGCGGGGAACGACGAGCGAAGCGCGCGGGCGTCGCGCAGAACGTCGGGCCAACCAAAGGAGAGGCCAAATGAACAAGCTTGAACTCGTCGAACATATCGCGAAAGAAGCCGAACTGTCCAAGGCGAGCGCGGCGGCGGCGCTCGACGCCGTGCTGGACGGCATTGGCAAATCGCTCAAGAAGGGCGACGAAGTTCGCCTGGTGGGATTCGGAACGTTTTCCGTGCGCGAGCGCGCGGCCGGCAAGGGCCGCAATCCCGCGACGGGCAAGGAAATCAAGATACCCGCCTCGAAGAACGCCCGCTTCAAAGCCGGCGCCGCCCTCAAGGCGAGCCTCAACAAGGCCAAAGCGGCCAAGAAATAATCCCAGGCAAGAGTCGATCGCCGATTGCGGCCGGCAGGCCGCCGATTCTGCGCTTCGTTTGGATGGGCGATCGGGCGGCCGGCAAGGCCGCCCGTTTTTCGCCAAGACGTTGGGCGATATTGCTTGCGCCGTCCCCGCGCCCGTATAGGCTCGCGCGGCGAAGGAGCCGCCGTCGGGTGCGCCTGAACAGCCTCGCGTGGCGGGGTCGGGAGGGGTCCCGCGCGATTGGCGCGGATCGATGCGGCTGACGATACGAGAGACGAAGCAGGCGAGGTAAACGGGCTTCGGGCGGTTAGCTCAGTTGGTAGAGCATCTCGTTTACACCGAGAGGGTCGGCGGTTCGAGCCCGTCACCGCCCACCATTCGAGAGAGTCGGCGCATGGCGAAGGCGCAGAGTCAGGCGATGCGCGCATTTTTCTTGTTGGTTCTGGCTGGCGCGGCTTTGCTGGCCCGGCCCGCCGCGGCGATGGCGCAAAGTTCGCCGATGAGTTTTCGTCTGGCCAGCATCGAGGGGCGCGGCTGCGTTGCGCGCTGCCCGCGCGTGATCGTCGCGGAGGGCGCGATCGCCGAGGACACGCCGCAGGCTTTCGTCGGGTTCCTGAGATCGGTCGCGGATTCTCCCGGCTTGCGCGACGTGGTCGTCATCAATTCGCCCGGCGGTCGGGTTGTCGCGTCGATGCGCCTGGGCGCCGCGCTGCGCAAGTTGGGCGCCGCCGTCATCGTCGCGCGATTCGCCGATGACGGCGGTCGCGATTTCGCGATAGCCGGCCAGTGCATGTCCGCCTGCGTCTATGCGCTGATGGGCGGCGTCAAGCGGGTCGTGCCGCCGGAAAGCCGGGTCGGCATCCACAGGATGTCGAGCCAGGAAATCGGCGGCGAGGGGCGCTCTCGCCGCTCCGACGCTCCGTCCTACGCCTCGATCGAAATGGTCGACGCGCTAGCCGACTATGCCGCCCAGATGGGCGTCAACCCGACGGTGATCCGCATCGCCGAGCGCATCGCGCCCGAAGAAATCCGCATCGTCAGTCCGGCCGAACTGCGACGCTGGCGGCTCGCCTCGTCGAAGTTTTGAGGACGATGGCGCCTCGTCGCGCTTGACTTGCAACGGCCCGTGTCCTATCCGGCGCTGGTCCCTAACGGGGGTGTAGCTCAGTTGGTTAGAGCGCCGGCCTGTCACGCCGGAGGTCGCGGGTTCGAGTCCCGTCACTCTCGCCATGTTCCCGGGAAATTCCACCTTTCTTCGTAAGTCTCAAGCGGTAGCTCGCCAGGCCGGGCCAGGCGTCGGCCGTCCCGCCCTGGTTGGGACTTCGCCGCGGCCGCGCGGATCTCATTTGCGGGAGATTTCGCCTTCGAGGCTCGTTTCGTCTTGCATGGTTCGCTGCGCTGCGATACGCCTTCGCCGTCGATGAATTTTGGCTTGAGGTCGCAACGATTTCGAGCTGTCTCAGGCGGGGTCCGCTCCCCGCTGGCCGCGCGCCTCGGAGTCCGCATGCCGAGTCTGATATCGGACTACCTGCCGCTGGTTGTCTTCATCGTGATCGCCGCGGCGATCGGCGGCGTCCTGCTGGTTGCGCCCTTTGTCGTCGCCTACAAGAATCCCGATCCCGAAAAACTTTCAGCCTATGAATGCGGCTTCAACCCGTTCGACGACGCGCGCATGAAGTTCGACGTGCGCTTCTATCTCGTGTCGCTGCTTTTCATCATTTTCGACCTTGAAATAGCGTTCCTGTTTCCCTGGGCCGTCGCATTCCATGACATCGG
>JBEKSH010000741.1:0-2562 GCA_049517235.1 Roseiarcus sp.
TGACGCGCGAGCGGCAATGGATTTCGGTCCCGCAGGAACGCATTACCTTCTTGCCGATTCCCGGCGATCCCCCGAACGACGATTCGCACCACGCGCATTTGTGCTATCGCTCGGCGACCGATTATGATCGGCTCGGTCCCGCCTCGTCGAACGTGTTCGACGGCATCTTCCTCTATTGCGCGTTCATCCCGCCGGGCTCGATCTGAACGGCTTGCCGGGCGAGCCCTCCCTCACCCAGCCCGCCGCAGCGCCCCGTTCGCCGCGTCGAACACCGACTTCGCGCCGAACGCGATGAACAGTACGCCGATCACACGCGTCACGGCGACGCCGTGGCGCAGGAAGAAGCGTCGCACCGCCGGCAGGCCAGCCGCGAAGATCAGCACCACATCCGCCGCCAGAAACCCCACGAAAGCGGCGAGCATCAATCGCGGCGCGTCGGCGAAGGTCAATTGGCCGGCGAACGGCGCGGCGATCGCCGTAAACATCGCCACCGCGACCGGATAGGCCTTCGGATTCGTCAGCCCGAACAGCATGCCCGCGATGAGCGGGCGACGGGCGCCGATTGTTTGCGGCGGGGCGTCCTTTTTCGTCGTCACCGCCTTGAGGCCGAGATAGATCAGATAAAGGCCGCAGCCCGCGCCGAGCAGTTCGAACAGGACCGGCCCGATCTGGTTGGCGCCGATGATCGCCGCGAAAGCGAGCGCGCCCCAGGAGACGTCGCCGACCAAATGGCCGCTGATGAACCAGGCTCCCGCCTTGCGCCCTTTCGAGGCCGCCAGGGTGAACAGCGCCAGGAAAGCCGGCCCCGGCGAGACGACATAAAGAAAAGCTGCGGCCGCCGTCGCCAGATAGACCTTTTGCGCCATCATCCGATTTTCTCCATCGCCAGTTTCTTCAATAGATAGAGAGCCGCCTGCGCGTCCCTCGGCGACAAATCGTCCGGGTCGATCGAGGCGAGCTTCTCGCGCAATTCGTCCTTGCGCGGCACCGGCTTCGGCGCGAGGGCGAACAACGGCAGTTCGTCGATGCTGCGCAAGGCCGCGCCGGAACGGTTCGTCGCTTCGAGCTCCGCCAGGATCACCCGCGCCCGCTCAATCACGCTTGCCGGCAGCCCCGCCAGCTTGGCGACCTGGATTCCATAGGAGCGATCCGCCGAGCCCGGCATCACTTCATGCAGGAAGACGAGCGAATTGTTCCATTCGGTCACGCGCATGGTGAGATTGAACAGGCGCGGCAAGGTCTTGGACAGCCGCGTCAACTCGTGAAAATGCGTGGCGAACAGCGTTCGAGAACGGTTGACCGCATTGAGGTGCTCGATCGTCGCAAAGGCGATCGACAGGCCGTCGAATGTCGCCGTGCCGCGCCCAATTTCATCGAGGATGACCAGCGAGCGCACGCCCGCCTGGTTGAGGATCGCCGCCGTCTCGACCATTTCGACCATGAACGTCGAGCGGCCGCGCGCCAGATCGTCGGCCGCTCCGACCCGTGAGAAAAGCCGGTCGACGACGCCGATGTGAGCGCGCCGCGCCGGCACGAAGGAGCCCATCTGGGCCAGCGTCGCAATCAACGCGTTCTGACGCAAGTAGGTCGATTTTCCCGCCATATTCGGGCCGGTGACCAGCGCGATGCGGCCACCTTCTCCGATGTCGCCGGAAAGATCGGCGTCATTGGCGACGAAAGGCTCGCCGCGCGCGCGAAGCGCCGCCTCGACGACCGGATGGCGCCCGCCCTCGATGATGAATGTTAGGGAATCGTCGACGATCGGGCGCGTCCAGTCCCGGCTCGCCGCAAGTTCGGCGAGCGCGCAGGCGACATCGATCTCGGCGATCGCCAAGCCGACCCCCCGGATCGCCTCCATCTGGTCAAGGCACGCCAATCGCAGCCTCTCGAACGCGGCAAGCTCAAGCGCCAGCGCGCGATCGGCGGCCGAGGCGATCTTCGCCTCAAGCTCCGCAAGTTCGCTTGTCGAAAATCGCATAGCGCCGGCCATGGTCTGCCGATGGACGAACAAGGCGGCATGCGGTGGGCGCAGCAGCCGTTCGCCCTGCGCCTGTGGGGTCTCGATATAGAACCCAAGGAAGTTATTGTGCTTGATCTTGAGTTGGCGCGTCTCGGCCAGCTCACAATACTTGCCCTGCAGTTCGGCGATGACGCGCCGGCTGTCATCGCGTAGCGCCCGCGCTTCATCCAGCGGCGCCAGCGCCCCGGCGCGCACGAAGCCGCCGTCCCGCTTGTTCAGCGGCAGGTCGTCGTTCAACGTCGCCGCCAGTTCGCCCTCCAGCGCGCCGTCCGCCTGAACGAGTTGCGCGCAGGCCTCGGCGAGAATCGCGCTTGAAGCCGATTGCTCCGCGAGCTTGCGGCCGACCAAGCGAGCAACGCCTAGTCCGTCCCGCGCAGCCGCGAGGTCGCGCGGGCCGCCGCGCTCCAGGCTCAGGCGCAGCAAGGCGCGGATGAAATCGGGCGCCGCGCGTAAAACAGCGCGCAAATCGGCGCGCAGGCGCCCCTCCTCCACCAAAAAAGCGACCGCGTCGAGGCGCCGATCGATCTCGCTTTGAAGCGTCA
>JBEKSH010000742.1:0-2562 GCA_049517235.1 Roseiarcus sp.
CTGTTGTCCGTTTCGAACGGGGCTCAGGCCGCCTGGCGGACGCCGCGCCAGGGATCGGGGAAGACCAGCCGGCGCAGCCCGCTGCGCTCGAACGGCAGCCAGCGCCCTTCAGGTTGGCTGAGGCGGTCGGCGATCACGTAAAGCGCCGCCGGATGGGCCCCGAGACCGCAATGGCTTGCCCGCACCTCGACATTCTCGGTATGCGGGTGTTCGTCCTCGATGCAGCACTGCCAGGCGACGATGCCGTCGCTGCGGCTGAAGATGGAGGTTGTCGGCACCGGCGGCGCCGAGGGCACGTCGGCGCCGAGGCGGGCTTCGTCGACGCTGTGGCCGGCCAGGAACTCGTACAGCCGCCACGCCCGGGTCGCCTTCGGGTGGCCCTTGAACGGACTGCCGAGCGTGATGACCTGCCTCACGTCGTCGGGCAGTTCCTTGGCGACCTCGCGCGCGAAGATGCCCCCGAGGCTCCAGCCGATCACGCTGACCTTGCGGCCGTGGCGCTCGCGGATCTCCCGCAGGCGCTTCAGTTTGCGGGTCGTCAGGCCTGGCCGCAAACCGAGGTTGCGGCCCAGATTCCAGCCATACGCCGCGTAACCGCGGTTGCGCAGAAACATCCGCAGCGGCGCCGTCGACACATCGCTGGCGGCGAGCCCGGGAAGCACCAGGACCGGATGGCCGTCGCCCGCGGGCAGCAGACTAAGCCAAGGGAACGCGCCGACGAAAGCCCAATGCTCCCACACGGCGCGCGCTTCGCAAAACAACAGAAGCGGCGCCGGCGGCTCAATATGGTTCACATCCGTCATCGGATTCCTCTGAGCAGGAGCATTTCGGCTTCGCCGATATTGGCGACAGAATCGTCTGCCTAACATTAAGGCGCCCCCTGCAAAAGGCCAAGTCACCAAGCGTACGGAACGCCGACCAGGCGCAGCCATGCGCGCGGTCGAAACGGGCCCTCGCGCGGGGTGCGTCCGGCGATCATTTCGCAACTGGGATGCGCAAGGTCAACGTCCGGGAATCGAGGACGGCCCATCGACCATGGCGTTACGGCGGATCTGGGAGCCGCCCGAGACGGGGCCGTATCGGCGGGTGCGGCCGGAAGCGCGCCGGTCGTCGAAGCCGGCCGCCGTATCGCCCCCTTCGTCTCTGCAAGGATTTCCGGCAAAAAAGCGGCGCCGCCGCGGTTGCGAATTGACGAAGATCAACGCTGGACGCTTGGCGCTCAGCTATGCTTTGTTATTGTTACCGGATCGCGCGCAAGGGTGTGGCCGAAAGCGCCGACGCCTTCTCCAGCGAATCGAGCGGCCGGCAGGTGCGCGCGCGTCACGACAGTCGCGCCCGCCCGAGATTGAGGAAACGCCCCATGGCGCGCAGTGAACGCATGGACTCGGTGGACACCACGTGGCTGCGGCTGGATCGGCCGAACAATCCCATGCAGATCGTCGGCCTCTTCATGCTGGCCGGCCCCGTCGATGTCGACAGGCTCGAGCGAACCCTTGCGGAGCGTTTGCTGACCTATGGGCGTTTCCGCCAGCGTGTCGAATCCGGCGTGACGGGCACGTGGTGGCGCGACGATCCCGATTTTGACATCGCGCGCCATATCAAACGCGTCCGCCTGCCTGCGCCGGGCAGTCGCAAGGAGCTCGAGCGGTTCGTCGCCGACCTCGCCGCGCAGCACCTCGACCCCAACCATCCGCTTTGGCAGTACCACCTCGTCGAGGACTACGAGGGCGGCGTCGCGGTGATCGATCGATTGCATCATTGCATCGCGGACGGGATAGCGCTGGTCGGCGTCATGCTGTCGCTCGCCGACGAGCGGCCCGACGCGCCGTCGAAGTTCCACATGCCCCCCGCGGGGCTGGCGGACGACCAAGGTCTCGGATTTCCGGTCAGGCAGATCGTCGATTTTGCGAGCCAGACGGTCGGACAAGGCCTGCGCCTGTCCGGCCAGGCCCTGCGCACATACATGGGGGTGTTGGCGGACCCCATGAGGGCCCTGGGTTACCTGAACGACGGGAGGGGCATCGCGACCGAACTCGGCTATCTCCTGCTGATGCCGACCGACAGCCCCACCCGGTTCAAGGGCAAGCCTTCGGGGGTCAAGCGGGTGGCGTGGACGGATCCGATCCCCCTGCCCGAAGTGAAGGCGGTCGGCCACGCGCTGGGGTGTTCGATCAATGACATCCTGCTCGCCTCCGTGGCCGGGTCGCTCCATGGATATCTGAAGGAACACGGCGACGAAACGACCGGGGTCGAGGTTCGGGCCCTGGTGCCGATCAATCTGCGCGTGGGAACGGACGAGCCGGAACTCGGAAACCGCTTCGGCATCCTGGCGGTCGAGTTGCCGGTCGGTATAGAACAACCGCTGGAACGCCTCTATGAGGTGCGCCGGCGCATGGAGGAGCTCAAGCGGTCGTATGAACCCTCCGTGACGCTCGGGTTGTTCGCCGCTCTCGGCTACGCGCCGAACATCGTGCAGGATCAGTTGTTCGATCTGCTGCTGAGCCGCGCCAGCGCGGTGATGACCAACGTGCCGGGGCCCCAGCAGCCGCTCTACCTCGGCGG
>JBEKSH010000743.1:0-2562 GCA_049517235.1 Roseiarcus sp.
TTCAGCTCACGCTGATACCATTGATCCACGCCTATTGACGGAACGCCTTCGGCTTTCCAGTCTTCGAGCCCGATCGGGTCGACGAGAACCAGTTGCCGGACTTGCTCTGGATACATCAGAGCGTAACGAATCCCGAGCATGCCGCCGGTGGAGTGCCCGACGATCGTCGCCTTTTCGACGCCGAGCGAGGCCAGCATCGCCTGTGTGTTTCGGGCAAGCTGTTGGAAGCTGAATTGATAATGCGCCGGTTTGCTCGACTTGCAGAAGCCGATCTGGTCGGGGACGACGACGCGATAGCCCGCATCGCTCAGAACCTTGATGGTGGCTTCCCACGTGGCGCCGCAGAAATTCTTGCCATGCAGCAACACGACCGCGCCGCGCGGCGCGGCGGGCGAGACGTCCATATAGGCCATATGCAGATTTTGGCCCTGAGAGGCAAATGTGAACTGCTTCACCGGATAGGGATAGTCGAAACCCTGAAGCTCCGGCCCATAGGCCGGCCCCTCTTTCGAGGCGTCGGCGATCGCCTGGCAGGACAACAACGCGGCAACAGTCAGGAATAGGCAACGGCTTAGGAACATTGGTGTCGAATCCCTGAAAACCCGACCGGACTATTGCCGGCGCCCGCCTCACCCCCCCCCCGCTCGCCCTCCTCGACGATCGCCGCCAGACGCGCCTCCTCGGCTTCGTTTAAGCCCGGCGCGGCGGTTTGCCGGCGCCGCATCGCGCGCCACATCGCGAGCGCGCCCACCACAAGGGCGAGCGGCGCGCCGGCCCATAGCAGCAGCGTCTCCGGTTTGAACGGCGGCTTGAGCAGGATGAAATCGCCATAGCGCGAGACGAGAAAGCCGCGCACCGCTTCGTTGCTCTCGCCCTTGGCGATGCGGTCGCGAATCAGCAGGCGGATGTCGCGCGCCAGCGGCGCGTCGGAATCGTCGATCGACTGGTTCTGGCAAACCATGCAGCGCAGCTCGGCCGACAGGGCGCGCGCGCGGGCCTCAAGGGCAGGATCGCGCATCACCTCGTCGGGCTGCACGGCATGGGCGAGCGAGGCCGCGATCAGCAGGCCGAAAACGAGGGCGAGCCGGGTCAGCCTCATCGTTCAGCGCGCCGCCATCGTCTGGGCCGACGCTGTCCTCGCCGGGGCCGGCGCGCCGATGCGCAGCCGCCGGTCGGCCAGCGACAGAGCGCCGCCCAGCGCCATCACGCAGGCGCCCAGCCAGATCAGCGACACCAGCGGCTTCCAGTAAAGCCGCGCCGCGACGGCGCCATCGCCGCTCTGATCGCCCAGCGAGATATAGAGTTGGCCGAGCCACAGCGTCGCGATGCCGGCCTGCGTGGTCGACGACTGGCGCGCCGGAAAGAACCGCTTGGCCGGCTCGACGGTGGCGACCAGCGTTCCGCCCGAGCGAATGTCGGCCTGCGCGACGACTTCGCTGTAATTGGGACCCGCGCGGGCTCCGAGGGTTCGAAACGTCACCTCGTAAGGTCCGACCGCGACCGGTTCGCCGACGCGCATGGTGGCGATCGTCTCCGCGCCGAACGCGGTCGCGGCGAGCCCCAGCAGCGTGACGCCGACGCCGATATGCGCGAGCGCGCCGCCCCAAGCCGAGCCCGGCAGGCCGCGCGCGCGAGTCCACAAGACGCCAGGGGACACCCCGCGCCGCCAGACGCGCGCGAAAATCTCGCTCAACGAGCCGAGGATGATGTAGATGGCGAGCCCGGCGGCGATCGGTGCCAGCACCGGTCCGCCGCGCGTGGCGGCGAACAGCGCGACGCTGACGCAAAGGCCGGCGGCGATCGCGACGGCGAGCCGCTCGGCCACGCCAAGCAAATCGCCGCGCTTCCAGGCCAGCGACTGGCCGAACGGCATGACCGCGCACAGAACGAGCAGCAGCGCGCCGCAGGTCATGTTGAAAAACGGCGCGCCGACGGTGATCTTCTCGCCGGTCAATTGCTCGAGCGCGAGCGGATAGAGCGTGCCGATCAGCACGCCCGCGCAGGTCGTCGTCAGCAGCAGATTGTTGAGCACCAGCGCGCCCTCGCGCGAAACCGGGGCGAACAGGCCGCCGCGCCTGAGCAGCGGCGCGCGCCAGGCGAACAGCGCGAGCGCGCCGCCGATGAACAAGGCGAGGATCGCCAGGATGAACACGCCACGCGTGGGATCGCTGGCGAAGGCGTGGACCGACGTCAGCACGCCCGAGCGCACCAGGAAGGTGCCGAGCAGCGAGAACGAAAACGCGAGGATCGCCAGAAAGATCGTCCAGACCTTCAGCGCATCGCGCTTCTCCATCACGGCGACCGAATGAACGAACGCCGTTCCGGCGAGCCAGGGCATCAGCGAGGCGTTTTCGACCGGGTCCCAGAACCAGAAGCCGCCCCACCCCAAAGTGTAATAGGCCCAATACGAGCCCATCGCGATGCCGAGCGTCAGAAAGCACCAGGCGACCAGCGAAAACGGGCGCACGAAGCGCGCCCAGGCCGCGTCGATCCGCCCTTCGATCAAAGCGGCGGCGGCGAAGGAGAAGACGATCGAGAAGCCGACATAGCCGAGATAAAGCA
>JBEKSH010000744.1:0-2558 GCA_049517235.1 Roseiarcus sp.
GGAAGGCCGCGGCGCCCGCGATTACGTTGAACACGATATACCACTGCGTGCCAGTGATGATGAGTATGCTGAGCCAGATGTCGGGGTTGAGATCGAAGGCGAGCACAAGGGCGACCGCCGCCCCGAACAGCAGATTGACCGGGAAGGCGGCGAGAAACTGCGCCATAGGCTGAACGCGCTCGGCGATGCGCGGACGCAAACCGATCCAGATGCTGATCGGAACCCAAATGATTGTCGCCACCGCCATCAGCACGAGAACGCGCAACAAGGTGATCGAGGTCAAAACGAAAACGTTCCATACGTCGTCCCAGGTCAATTCCGTGGCGACGAAAGCGACGACGCTCCATAGGGCCCAGGCCGCGCCAGCCAGGATCACGAGAATCCAAGCTGCGTCGATAAACCGCGAGGTGATCGCCGACGGCGCCGGACGGTTCGTCCACGAAGCCGGCCAGCCTATCCGCCACAGGCTGACCGACCGAAGCGCGTTGGAAATGGGCTGAAATCCCATGCGAAGCCATTGAGTGCGCAGCAGGGCGTTGAGCACCCAGGAATGTTCCTTGGTTTGCGAGGCCGAAAGCTCGACGCGGAATTTTCCCGCCCAGGCGACGATCGGCCGGAAGAACACTTGATCGTACGCCAGGATGACGAGCGCCATCGCAGCGACGGCGGCGAATATCGCGTCCCACCGGCCCTGTTCATTGGCCTTTGCGATATAGGAGCCGATGCCCGGCAATGTGACCGTCGTGTCGCCGACGGTGATCGCTTCGGAGAACACGATCATGAACCAGCCGCCCGACATCGACACCATCATGTTCCAGATGAGGCCCGGCATGGCGAAGGGCGCTTCGAGTTGCCAGAACCGCTGCCATCCCGTGAGGCGAAGCCCCCGCGCCACTTCGTCGAGATCGCGCGGCACGGTGCGCAGCGACTGATAAAACGAAAAGGCCATGTTCCAGGCTTGGCTCGTGAAGATCACGAAAACCGCCGCGCATTCCGCGCCAAGCACGCTGCCCGGGAAAAGCCCGAGGAAAAACGTCACCGTGAACGAAAGGAATCCCAGAATCGGCACCGACTGGAGGACGTCGAGCAGCGGGATCAACACCATTTCAAGTCGCCGGCTTTTCGCTGCGAGCGTCGCATAGGTGAAGGTGAACGCCAGCGAAGCGGCCAGCGCCGCGAACATGCGCAGCGTCGTGCGCAGCGCGTAATAGGGCAGGTTTGAATAGTCGAGGTCGATCACCGGTTCGTTGGCCGCTGGCAGCGGCACGGCCATGCTGTGATAGCCGCGGGCCATCGCGACGAGCCCGGCCATCACCGCCACAAACGCCAGCAGATCCCATTGGTTCGGCAAGACCCTGCGCCTCATCGAGGCGACGTCCGTCATTCTCGGCATCGGATTGATCCGGTTGGAGCTAGCGTTGAGATTGGGGCGGCGAAACGGGCAGGGACCTGGGGAACCACATTAGCCGGCGGCGTGGCAACAGGAAAATGGCGGCGGACGCCGCTTTTTCACGCGCGACGAACAACCCACGGACGAGCCGATTCCAGCGCCTGCCGCGAAGCAATGGCGAAGCGTTATGACATCAAGAAGACAGTCCTTCCGCCTGCGGGACAGCGACCGGCGCCGGCCGAATGGCGTCTCCCGCCGAGCTTGCGGCGAGGGGTCGAAGGCCCAGGCCGCGGTCGGCGGCGGCGGGCGCGGCGCCCTATCCGCCGCTCGCCTGATCCGCCACGCGGGCGAGACTCTCCTCGCGCCCCAGCACCGCCAGCACGTCGAAAATGCCCGGCGAGGTCGCGCGGCCGGTCATCGCCGCCCGCAAGGGTTGGGCGATCAGGCCGAGCTTGGCGCCGTGCTCCTGCGCGTAGTCGCGCACCGCCGCCTCGGTCGCCGCCGACGTCCAATCCTCGACCGCCCGCAGGCGCGGCAACAGCGCGGTCAGATGTCCGCGCCCGCCATTGGCGATTATTTCGCGCGCGCGCTCGTCGAGGTCGAGCGGGCGCTCCGCGAACAGGAAAGCGGCGCCGTCGAGAAGCTCCACCAAAGTCTTGGCGCGCTCTTTCAGGCCCGGCATCGCCGCCGCCAGCCTGGCGCGCATTGGCGCGTCCAGCTTAGCGGCGACCTCGGGGCCGCCCGGTAGATAGGGCAGCGCGTCGATCAGCGCGGCGGTCAGCGCGTCGTCGCGCATCGCGCGCATCGTATGGCCGTTCATGTTCTCCAGTTTGGCGAAATCGAAACGCGAGGGCGAGCGGCCGATCGACGACAGGTCGAACGCGTCGATCATCTCCGAAGTCGAAAAGAACTCCCGATCGCCCTGGCTCCAGCCCAGCCGAACCAGGTAGTTGCGCAGGGCGGCGGGCAGATAGCCCATCGCGCGGTAGGCGTCGACGCCGAGCGCGCCATGGCGCTTGGAGAGTTTGGCGCCGTCCGGCCCGTGGATCAGCGGAATATGCGCCATCACCGGAACGCTCCATCTGAGCGCGGAATAGATATGCATCTGCCGGGCGGCGTTGGTCAGGTGGTCGTCGCCGCGAATGATATGGGTGACGCCCATGTCGTG
>JBEKSH010000745.1:0-2553 GCA_049517235.1 Roseiarcus sp.
AGGAAATGGCCGCCGCCCTTGCGCTCGCCGAGCGGCTCGCCCGGCGCATGCGGGCGCGCCTGACGAGGCGGGATCGCGTGAGAGCCAAAGGCAGGCGTCTCGATCTGCGCGCGACGATCCGCCGCAATATCGGGCATGGCGGCGAGCCGTTCGATCTGGCGTTCCGGCGGCGCAAGCGCAAACCCCTGCGGCTCGTCGTTCTCCTCGATGCGTCGGGTTCGATGGAGCTGTACACCGGATTTTTCGTACGGTTCATGCACGCCGTCTCGCTTTCGTTCAAGCAGTCTGAAGCCTTCCTGTTTCACACCCGCCTCGCCCATGTCTCATCGGCGCTGCGTGAGCGCGATCCGGTCCGCGCGCTCGATCGTCTCGCGTTGCTGGCGCAGGGGATTGGCGGAGGCACCAAAATCGGCGAGAGCCTCGCCACATTCAATCGCTGGCACGCGCGCCGCGTCATCCATTCGCGCACCTGCGTGATGATCCTGTCGGACGGCTACGACACCGGCGAGCCGGCGCTGCTTGAGGCGTCGATGCGGGCGATTCGTCGACGTTGCCGGCGCGTCGTCTGGCTCAACCCGCTGATCGGTTGGCAGGGCTACGAGCCGAGCGCGCGGGGCATGCAAGCGGCGCTGCCGCACGTCGATCTTTTCGCTTCCGCCCATAACATCGACAGCCTCGCGGCGCTGGAACCCTATCTGGCGAGGATCTGAGCGATGAGCGCGGTCGACATTCTCGATCTTGCCGCGATGCGGCAGTCCAGAGGCGAGGCCTTCGCGCTGGCCACGGTGGTGCGCACGCTGGACGTGACGGCGGCCAAAGCGGGCGCCAAAGCGTTGATCGCGCAGGACGGCTCGATCTCGGAGGGCTGGATCGGCGGGGGCTGCGCGCGCGCGGCGGTGCTGAAGGCGGCGCGTCAGGCGATGGCCGATGGCAAGCCGCGGCTCGTTTCCATCCAGCCGCGCGACTTGCTGGCGGCGCAAGGCGTTGCGCCGGGGGATGATCGCGGCGGCGTCACATTCGCGAATAATTCCTGTCCGAGCCAGGGAACGATGGACGTGTTCATCGAGCCGATCCTGCCCAAGCCGACTCTGCTGCTGTTCGGCGCGTCGCCGATCGCCGTGGCGCTCGCAAATCTTGCTTCGACCATGGACTTTAGGGTCGCCGTCGCGGCGCCGGAAGCGGAACTCGGACGATTCGCGAACGTCGACCAAAAGATCGAGGGCTTTCGGGCGCCGGATACGGACGGGCGGCAACTATATGTCGTGGTCTCCACGCAGGGCGCTGGCGATCGCGCCGCCCTGAAAGCCGCCGTCGCCGCGCCGGCCAAATATGTCGCGTTCGTCGGCTCGCGAAAAAAGATCGCAGCGCTTCGCGACGAGCTCGCCAAGGAGGGTGTCCCGCGCGAGCGGCTGGCGGCGGTCAAGGCGCCGGCCGGCGTCGACATCGGCGCCATCACAAGCGAAGAGATTGCGCTGTCGATCATGGCGGAAATGGTCGGCGTTCGCCGATCCGATCGCGCGACGGTCAAGTCTGCGCAGGACGTTGGAAAAGCGCCGCTTGCGCCATAGGGAGGACCAAATGACCATGTCGGCTTTGTCGGCGACATTCGAAGATTTCGGGGGCCGGCCGCAGCGCGCGCCAGCGGCGCGCGCATGGGTTTCCGCCCGCCCGGGCGCGCTCGCCAAATCCTGCGCGACCCTGCTTCTGCTGGCGGGGATCGTCGTCCCGACCTGCTGCCTCGATCGCTCGCACCACCATGCCGGCGCCCTCGACGGATTCGGCCCGATCTGCTTCGCCCGCGCGCCCTAGCCGCAAGCGCGCGCCGACGACGCAGCGGCCTCGACCAGGACTTCAACCCGCCGCGCCGGCGGCTTCGGCCGCCGCCAGCCGCTCGCGCAACACCGCGACGACGTCGACCGTCGCTCCGCCGCCGCGCGCCAGATCGAGATCGCCGAGAATATGATCGAGATGTTCCGACATCAGCGTCGCCGCCCTGTCGCCGTCGTGCGCCTCCAAGGCCAGCAGAAATTGCACATGGTCGTCGTGTCCGCATGCCGAGGCCGCCCCACGGCCGTATAGCGCGATGACAAGGGAGGACCGCGAGATCAGGCCGCGGAGGAAAGCCGTCAGCACGCCTTCGCCGCAGATCGCTGCGACCGCGACGTGAAACGCGCCGGAGAGCCGAATCGCCGCCGGCCGGTCGCCGCGCCGCAACGCCGCCTCTTCGTCGTCCAGAATGGCGCGCAGATCCAAAACGTCGTCCGGCTCGATCCGGCGCGCGACCTCGCGGGCGATCGCCGCTTCGACCAGCTTGCGGCCGAAAAAAACATCCTGCGCGTCCGCGACGGTCGGCGCCGCGACAAAGGCGCCGCGATTGCGCGCAATGGTCACGATATGATCATGCGCGAGAGCCTGCAACGCGCTGCGCACGATGGTGCGGCTGACGCCGAACACCGCCCCAAGCTGTTCTTCGGTAAGCTTGGCGCCCGGCGGCAGTCGATGCTCGACGATCGCGTCGAGAACGCTGCGATAAAGGCTGGCGGCGCGCGGGCC
>JBEKSH010000746.1:0-2551 GCA_049517235.1 Roseiarcus sp.
TCCCGTTGATGGCGATCGACGGCATGCGCGAACGGACGGTGAAGATCGGCTCGGCGGGCAAGATATTTTCGCTCACCGGCTGGAAGGTCGGCCTCGTCTGCGCCGCGCCGCCGATCATGCGCGTCCTCGCCAAGGCGCATCAGTTCATCACCTTCACGACGCCGCCCAACCTGCAGAGCGCCGTCGCCTATGGCCTGATGAAAGAGGATTCCTATTTCGTCGACATGCGCGCCGCCTTCCAGCGCAGCCGCGACCGTTTCAGCGCGGGCCTTGTCGCGCGCGGCTTCGACGTGCTGCCGAGCGCGGCGACCTATTTCGTCAATATCGACATTTCGGCGCTCGGCCATGACGACGATGTGGCCTTCTGCACATGGCTGGTCGAGGAGCACGGCGTCGCCGCGATCCCCGTCTCGGCGTTTTACGCCGCCGACGCGATCCGCACGGTGGTGCGCTTCTGCTTCGCCAAGCATGACGCGACGCTCGACGCCGCGCTGGCGCGACTCGACAACGTCGCTCGCCTGAGCCAGCTTTCCCGGCGCGCGTAGTTTCCATACTCGCGAACTCTTCTTTCTCGCCTCGCAGGGCCGCCCGGCGGCGCGGCGACCCGATTGAAATCAAACGACGCCGAAGGCCGAACGTGACTGCACGCTTCCTGCTTCTGGCGACCCTGGCGATGCTCGCGCTGCTGGCGCCGGCAGCCGCGCAATCGTCGTTCGCGCCGCCGCCCCAGACCAAACCGACATTCCTTCGCCTGCTCGCCTTCGCCGATTATTTCGACCCGCGGGCGCTTGAGGAATTCGAGCGCGAGAGCGGCTGGCGGATCGCCTACGACGCCTATGACGCGCCCGAATCGATCCCCGATAAATTGCGCGACGGCCCTTACGATCTGGTCGTCCTGCCCGGCCCTGTGCTGCGCCAGCAAATCGCCGCCGGCGCGTTGCGCAAGCTCGACCGCGCGCTTCTGCCGCACGCTTCGAGCGCCTCGAGCGCCATCGCCGCCAAGCTCGCGGTCTACGACCCCGGCGGCTCCACTGCGATCGCCTATATGTGGTTCGCCACGGGGCTGGTGTACGATGCGGCGCTGGCGCCCAGGCGCCTGGGATCGGCGCCGGCGTCGTGGAGCGCGATCTTCGCGCCCGAGCAGGCCCGCCGCCTCGCCGATTGCGGAATCGCGACGACGGACGGCCGCGACGATCTTTTCATGGCGGCCTGGCGGTTCCTCGGCGTCAATCCCGCCAGACTCGTCGCATTGGACGTCAAGCGCGCGGCCGACCTGCTGATCCGCGTGAAGGCGAGCGCGCGCGCCTTCGCGGTCGCCGACTACGTCGGCGCGCTGGCCAACGGCTCCGTCTGCCTTAGCCTGGGGCGCATGAGCGACGCGGCGCTGGCGATGGCGCGCGCCGGTCAGCAGGCGCGCGACGCCGACATTCGCTTCGTCGTGCCGAAGGAAGGCGCGCCGATGTCGCTCGACGCCCTCGCCATCCCGAAGGGCGCGCCGCACCTGGCGGAAAGCTACGCGCTGCTCGACTTCCTGCTGCGGCCGGAGATCGCCGCGAGCAACGCGCGCGCGACCGGCCTTTTCAGCGGCGAGGACGCCGCCGACGAGGAAACATTGAAGCGGCTCTTCCCGACCGGCGCCGTCGACGCCGGTCTGACTCCGTTGATCGAAAAGGAATGGGCGCGCGTTCGAGCCGCGAAATAGCTTTGCTTCCGGCGCCCTGTCCGCGCTTTGCGCATTTGGCCGCAAGAAGCGGAGCGACAGGACGCGTTCGCCGCATTAGACCCGAGCGAGAAACATGGCGGAAGCGAAATGAGCGGCGCGAACAAGACGATGACGCCTGTGGAATGGGGGATGTTGCTCGCGCTTTCGCTGGTTTGGGGCGGCTCGTTCTTCTTCGTCGGCGTCGCCGTCAAGGAACTGCCGCCGCTGACGATCGTCGCGCTCCGCGTTTCGCTTGCCGCGCTTATCCTCTGGGCTTGCGCGCCCGCGTTGCGCCTCGTCATGCCGCGGCGGCGCGAGGTTGTGATCGCCTTCCTCGGCATGGGGCTGATGAACAATGTCATCCCCTTCTGCCTGATCGTTTGGGGCCAGACGCAGCTCGCCAGCGGTCTGGCCTCGATCCTCAACGCGACGACGCCGCTGTTCACGGTCCTCGCCGGGCATTTCCTCACCCGCGACGAGCGGTTGACACCGCTGCGCGCAGCGGGCGCGCTTTGCGGCTTTTTCGGCGTCGCCGCGTTGATCGGCCCACAGCTCGTCGCGGGGCTCGGCGGCGGCGTGCTGGCGGAACTCGCGATTCTCGGCGCGGCGACGAGCTACGCTCTTGCGAGCCTGTTCGGCCGGCGCTTTCGCCGTCTCGGCGTCAGCCCGATCGCCACCGCCACCGGTCAGGTCACCGCGTCGAGCCTGATGCTGATCCCGATCGCGCTGCTTGTCGACCACCCGTGGACCCTGCCCTTGCCCGGTCCGGCGACATGCGCCGCGATAGCGGGCATCGCGTCTCTCTCGACCGCCCTCGCCTATATCCTCTATTTCCGCATTCTGGCCGGC
>JBEKSH010000747.1:0-2549 GCA_049517235.1 Roseiarcus sp.
TTTGGGTTAATTAGAGCGAAAACCTCGCGTCGTTCCGTCGTGTGGCGCATCATTGCCCCCGAAGCCGCCATTCGGGAATCCGAATCAAATCGATCTACTATAGCATTAACATTGCGCGTCAGAGTTTCCGACTTGGGAAACAGCAACCGCGTGACCCGCAAATCGGGCGGTGCTAGGTTTCGTCATGTCCAGACGCGAATCGCACAAGAGAGCCTCCACTTCCCCGACCGAGCCCGATTTGTTCGGCCCGGCGGCGCAACCTGACTTGTTCGGCGACGCGCCGGTGGCGCGCAAGGCCTACGTCCCCGATCCCCGTCATGTCCGCAACCGGCTTGAGGACCTGCTTGCGCAGATGCAGGCGGCGGAGACCTGGCCCTGGAACCCGTCGATCGTTCGGCTGCATTGCGACAAGACCTTCACTTATCTCTGCAACCTCTTGCCGGACAAGGAAGAAGCGGCGGTTTGGCGCGAGCGCTTGGCCGTCGAAAGCGCAAGGCTCGGCGCGGCGGACGCCGCCTGATCCGGAACTTTCCGTTTCTTCATAGGCGTAATCGTTCGCGGCGTCGGCGAAGAAGTTGATCTCTCTGTTCATCTTTCGTTTCACGGCCGCCCTTCCACAATAAACTTCTGAGCACTCGCCATGCTCATATTTAACATAACTAATATGTTATATAGCGGCTGATCCGATCCTTCGGCTTGCCTTGGCGAAAGCGGCGGGACGACGACGGCGCGGAAATAATCCGCATTGCAAAGCTTTGATGTTACGGAAAAGGCGGCCGAAAACCGTACGCGCTCCCGGCGAACGGACGCCCGACGACTACGCCCTCCCCTACTCCCGCTCGATGCGGATGACCTGCGGTTTTTGCGTCACGAAGCCGTCGGCCAGCGCCATGTCGAGCGCCTCGCGTATCGCCGTTTCGCTCGTCGCATGGGTGATCAGCACCACCGGCACCGGCGCGGCGGAGGCGGCGTCCTTGGCGGCGCGGCCTTTCTGCATGATCGCTTCGAGCGAGATTTTCTTCTCGCCCATTCGCATGGCGATCGCCGCCATCGCGCCGGGCCTGTCCTCGACGGTGAGGCGAATGTAATAGCCGCCTTCGTGGCGCTGCACCGGAATGCGCTCGGCTTCTTCGAGCAGGGCCACAGGCCGGCCGAACGCCGGAATCACCATTCCGCGCGCAATGTCGGCGATGTCGGCGGCGACCGCCGAGGCCGTCGCCTCGCCGCCGGCGCCCGGCCCGATCAGCGTCAATTCGCCGACCGCGTCGCCGTCGATCGTCACCGCGTTGGCGACGCCCATCACCTGGGCGATCGCCGAGGATTTGGCGACCATCGTCGGATGCACGCGCTGCTCGACGCCTTGCGCCGTGCGCTCGGCGACCCCCAGCAGCTTGATGCGATATCCCAGTTCGTCCGCGGCGGCCAGATCGGTGAGGCTGATCGCCTCGATGCCCTCGACATGGATCGCCTCGGCGTCGATCCTGGTGCCGAAAGCGAGCGAGGTGAGGATGGCGAGCTTGTGCGCCGTGTCGTGGCCGCCGATGTCGAAGGTCGGGTCGGCTTCGGCATAGCCGAGGCGTTGCGCGTCGGCGAGGCATTCCTCGAACGACAGGCCTTCCGTCTCCATCCGCGAGAGAATGTAATTACAGGTGCCGTTGAGGATGCCGTAGACGCGCCGCACCGCATTGCCGGCGAGCGCCTCCCGCAACGTCTTGACGATCGGAATGCCGCCGCCGCTCGACCCCTCGAAGCCGAGCGCGACGCCCGCCTCCTCCGCCAGCTTCGCCAGCTCCAGCCCGTGGCGCGCGATCATCGCCTTGTTGGCGGTGACGACCGGCGCGCCGCGCCGCAGCGCGGCCTTCGCCGCTTCGTAGGCGGGACCGTCCGCCCCGCCGATCAGCTCTACGAACAGGTCGATCTGCGCCGAGCCGGCGAGCGCCGCCGGATCGTCGAAAAATGCGACGCCGTTGAGATCGATCCCGCGATCGCGCGTCCGGTCGCGCGCCGAAACCGCGGCGACGACGATTTCGCGCCCGGTGCGGCTGGCCAGCGCCGCCTGTTGACGCTTCAACAGTCTGACAAGGCTCGCGCCGACCGCGCCAAGGCCGGCGATTCCGACGCGCAGGGGTTTCGACATGGGTCCAATCGTCCGAAAGGCGAGAATGCGCCGGCAGGCGTCCCGCCTTCTGCCCGATTTGGCCGCCCCGATCAAGAAACCGCGCGCCCTGCCCCAGCGCCGCCTAGGCCGCCTCCTCGACCGTGACCACCTCGAAGCGCGCCAGATTGGCGACGCCGAACGCCGTCGAGATCGCGACATCGGCCGCGTCGCGGCCGCGCGCCATGACGATGCGCCCGATGCGCGGATGGTTGTGGCGGGCGTCGAACGTGTACCAGCGTCCATCGAGAAACGCCTCGAACCACGCGCTGAAATCCATCGGGCTGGGATCGGGCGGCACGCCGATGTCGCCGAGATAGCCCGTGCAATAGCGGGCGGGAATGTTCATGCAACGGCACAGCGCGACCGCCAGATGGGCGAAGTCGCGGCACAC
>JBEKSH010000748.1:0-2547 GCA_049517235.1 Roseiarcus sp.
CTGTTTGCGTGTGCGACGCAGCTGGCCGAGGCCGATCTTCTTGGCGAGCGCCGAACGGGCCTTCGCGTAGGTCGGAGCGACCATCGGATAGTCCGAGGCTAAATGCCATTTCTGCCGGTATTGTTCGGGCGTCATGTCGTGGTTGGTGCGCAAATGGCGCTTCAGCGACTTAAACCTTCGGCCGTCCTCCAGGCAAATAAGGTGGTCGTTGGTGATCGATTTCTTGAGCGGCACAGCGGGCGTCTGCGCTTCTGGCGCAGCGACGACAGCTGTGCCGCTTGAAATATGGACGAGCGCCGAGTGAATCTCACCGAACAATCCAGCAAGGTCGCCGACGCGAACGGAATTATTGGAAACATACGCGGACGTAATCTCGGCGGCGAGTTCAATATTGCTTAGCGTATCTGCCATGCGTCATCGCTCCAAATTCGGCGCCTGCTGCCGGCTTACCTGCCACAAAAGACAGTCGCGGAGCAGGAATCAAGGAGAGCACTCTATGCTATTATGGGCATATGGCAACCAAAGCCAAAGCCAGATAGGTTACGGGGTTACGGGGATAGGATACACATTTCACGATCTTTCGATCCATGCTGAGTTGGGGCATGGCCCGTCTGTCCCGCATTGTCGTCCCCGACATCCCCCACCACGGCACCCAGCGGGGCAACCGGCGGCAGAAGCTGTTTACCGAGCCCGGCGACTACGCGTTGTATCGCGACTTGCTCGCCGAGCGATGCGAGAAGAACGGCGTGGCGTGCTGGGCCTATTGCCTACGGACGAATGCTCCGCATTCGCCTTGAGATGCCCAACCACCTGCATCTCATTCTGGCGCCGGCCACGCGCGATGGGCTGTCGCGCGCGGTCGGCGAGGGGCGCCGGCGCTATACCGCCTTCGTCAACGCCCGCGCGCGCGAAACCGGGCATCTGTTTCAAGGCCGGTTTGGCTACGTGGCGATGGACGAGGCTCATATGCTGAACGCCGTCCGCTACCTCGCCTTCAATCCCGTGTGCGCCGGGCTTTGCGCGACGCCCGGCGAATGGGAATGGTCGAGCGTGCGCGCTCACCTTAAGAGGACGGGACGACGCGCTCGTCAAAGCGCGGCCTGTTCTGGCGCTCGCGCCGCGGTTTGGCGATCTCATGGAAATGTCGCCGAGCGAGTAGGCCGAGCTTGCCGGCTTCGAGTCGCTTAGCGCCAACGGTCGCCCGCTCGGCGGCGCGGCCTTCCTCGCTCTTGCCGAACGAAAGCTTGGCCGAAGCCTGCGCAAGCGAAAGCCTGGACCCAAGCCTAAGGCGGTGGGGCAGTGAGATAGGGAATTGCGTATGCTGTCCCCGGAACCCGGAACCCATTTTCTTGAGGGATGAGAGCCAGCCACTCGCGATCGGCCCCTTTGACCTTCTCGCGCCTTGCAGCGCCCCATAGACGCTCGCACGACCGATGCTAAGCGCCGCCCCATGTCAGGCACCGTGCGAAGGTCTCCGAAAAGACGTCAAGGTGTCAACGGGCGTTCAATTTTGAACGCCGGTTGACACCCGGAGGCCGCCTCGATCGACAGGCGCCTCTCGACGCGGCGCCAAATTGTCTGGCGTCGCCGTCAGACCCTTCCGTCGAGGCCCATTTGGCATTACGATCATGGAACACAATGGGGGGAGGAATGCCATGGTGTCGCGTCGCTCAATCCTGCAATTGTCGGCGGTCGCCGTGGCCTACGCAGCATCGGGAGTTCGCGCCGCTTGGGCGGAAAACGCGCCCGGCGTCACGGATGCCGAGATCAAATTCGGCCAAAGCATTCCCTATAGCGGACCGGCTTCGTCCTACAGCACCATCGGCAGGGCCGAAATCGCCTATTTCAAGATGATCAACGAAAAGGGCGGCGTTCACGGACGCAAGCTCAATTTCATCAGCCTCGACGACGGCTACAGCGCGCCCAAGACCGTCGAGCAGACCCGGCGACTCGTCGAGCAGGAGCGGGTCGCCTTCATCTTCCAGACGCTCGGCGGCTTCACCAACCTGGCGATCCGCGCCTATCTCAACGAGAACAAGGTGCCGCAGCTGTTCGGCGCCGCCGGCGCCAACCAGCTCGACGATCCCGAGCGCTTTCCCTGGACGGTCGGCTTCAATCCGGCTACCGACACCGAGGCGCGCATCTACGCCAAACATATCCTCGTCACCAGGCCGGACGCGAAGATCGGCGTCATCTACCAGAACGATCAACTGGGGAGGAGCTTCCTGACCGGCCTGCGCGACGGTCTGGGCCCCGAGCACGCCGGCGCGATCGTCAAGGAAGTCTCCTACGAAGTCTCCGACCCGACCGTCGATTCCCAGGTCGTCACGCTTCAGGGGGCCGGGGCCGACACGCTCATCATCGCCGCGACCCCGAAGGCCGCCTCGCAGACCATCCGCAAGGCTTACGACATCGGTTGGATGCCGGAGCGCTATCTGTTTTTTGGCTCGGCCTCGATCGTCGGCACCCTGAAGCCCGCGGGTCTCGACAAGTCAAAAGGGTTGATCACCGCCGGCTACCTCAAGGACGCGACCGACCCGCGCTGGT
>JBEKSH010000749.1:0-2546 GCA_049517235.1 Roseiarcus sp.
GCTTTCCCTCTGGCGCCTCGATGCCTCGTTGCGTCATCTCGACGGCAGTCTCCTTGATCGACATTCCCCTTCTTCTTAGCGTCCAAGCTACTGGCCCGAGCTCCAATGCGTGCTTCATCCGAATGAAGTGTACATGCGATCGGCCGGCGGCTGCTTCGCCAGGCGACGAGAATTCCGACGCGGTGAGCTTGAGAACGTTCCTGATCGAGTTGAAGCGCCATGGACGTCCATGAGGCGATCTGATCTTTCGCAGATTGAGCTCGTCTGCGATCGCGGTGATCGCTTTGCCATCGGCTCTGAGCTGCCAGACAACCGGCGCGACCTCCATTGCGCGCCTTTTCCGTTCCTCGGGGTGACGGCCCAGGCGGACGGCTGTTACGATGTCATCACCGGGAGCGTATGCTGGCGCAGTAAGCAGGAGAATTCGGCGAACTGTGGAGGCGCGCCATGTTCCCCCGCACGGCGCTCTGATTTTTCGGCGGCGCAGTTGCTCAGCCATTGCGGCGAGCGATTTTCCACGGCCTCTTAGTTTCCATAGGAGCGGAGCAAGATCGAAAGCGCGCTGTTTCGCGTGCATGCTTCGCCGGCAGGAGGAGGCAACGTCCTTTGCCTCGGCGATCGAGCCGTGACTCGCGACAGTTCGGCGAAGAATCTTCAGGACGGTGGAGTTCCGCCATTTGGTTGATCGGGGCGTAGCGATCTCGCGTCGATTCAGCTCCTTGGCGATCGAGGTCAGCGACATTCCGCGGCGGGTCAATTCCCATGCCAGTGAAGCGAGCGCTTCTGCGCGCTCCTGCGCCCGGCGTGACTGTGGGCGCGGAATTGCTTTCGCGGCTTCCGCAAGAGAATTGAATTCGCTCGCCGTCAGTTGAAGAATTCTCAGTATGCCTGAGCTATGCCATTTAGCTCTCTTTGGGGTCTCAATCCTTTGGCGATTGAATTCCTCGGCAATTTCGACGTGCGATTTTCCTTTCACTTTCAGGTCCCAGGCAATGGGCGCAAGGTCTATCGCACGCGCTTTTGTCTTGGCGCGCCGGGCGGCGACACTGGCGGCGACGGCCGCGCTCATGTCCGAGGACTTTCCTCTCAGTCCGCCGAGCTTTACGCCTCGCGCCTTCGCGGCGGCGAAAGCCGCCTTAAGACGCTCCGAGATGAGCCTGGATTCATATTCCGCGATAGCGGCGAGCACGTGAAGCGTCAGTCGAGTCGCTTGCGGAAAATCCACAGCGACGAATTCCAGATCGCTGTCCATCAAACTTGAAATCAACGCAACATTGCGAGCGAGACGATCTAGTCTTGCAATCAAGAGCACGGCTCGCCGCATGCGGCATACGCGTAGGCCTCTGCGAGCTGCGGCCGGCAACCCTTGGAGCCGCTTTTGATTTCGGTGAACTCGGCGACGAGCTTTCCCGGCATCTTCTCGAGAAATTGCCGCACGGCCGCGCGCTGCGCTTCCAGCCCGAGGCCGGAGAATCCTTGCCGTTCGGTGGATACCCGGTAATAGGCCACGTATTGGCGCGCAGTCATCTCGCGTTCCTTCACCGATCGGCAAGGCACGAACGCTTCCTGTCGTCGTTCTATGGCGCGAACAATGTGCGAGGCTGAGCCGGCGCGCGATCCGTCCACGCTGGCGCGTCCGCGCATCGTGCGATAGCATCTCAACATCAATTGGGAGGCCGCGATGCGAATTTCTCTTAGTCAGATCATGGTCGGCGGGGCGGTATGCCTGATGTTCAGCCTTTCTTGCGCGCCCGCCTCGGCGAAGACCGCCGCCGAGTGCAACGCTGAATACGCCGCGAACAAGGACTCGATCAAGGCGTCCGGTCAGACCAAAAAGGACTACGTCGCGGCATGTCGCGCCGGAACGGCCGCAGCGCCTGCGGCTCCCGCTGCCGCTGCGCCGGCCCCCGCCGCTCCCGCTGGCTCGGCGACTGCCGCTGCGCCCGCTGGCGGCAAGACCGCGAAAGAATGCAACGACGAGTATGCAACCAACAAGGCCGCCATCAAGGGTGGCGGCCAAACCAAGAAGGACTTCATTGCGGCGTGTCGCGCGGGGACTGAGACGGTTCCGAGTGCTCCGGCTCCCGCAGCCGCGGCGGCACCACCGGCCGCGGCGCCGGCACCCGCTCCCGCACCAGCCCCAGCGGCTACCGCACCAGCGCCCGCGCCGGCCCCAATGGCTCCCGCGCCGGTGGCCCCGAAACCGCAGGCCGCGACGGGCGCGGGCCAATCCCTGTCGGAGGCGCAAGCGAAAGCCAAATGCCCGTCGGATACAGTCGTGTGGGTGAACACGAAGTCGGGAATCTATCACTTCGCCGGAACGCATAACTATGGCACGACGAAGCAGGGGGCCTATATGTGCGAGGCGGATGCAAAGGCGGCGGGCGACCGCGCGGCCGAGAATGAGAAGCATCCGTAAATGCGGACGGGCCGCCCGCCGCGAGCATGGAGTTCTGCCGGGCGGCCCGGGCCGCGCGGCGTCGGTGGGAGGCCCGAGCGACCGAATGATTTTTACGGGACGCGAGTGCGTCAGTTTCAAACGTCAG
>JBEKSH010000750.1:0-2544 GCA_049517235.1 Roseiarcus sp.
GTCGCCGGCAAGGACGCCATCAGGATGCTCGGGTCGCGAATGTGCTGAACTGCGTAGCCAGGAGCCGGGCCGAGAGCTCCACGAACGCGGGCTGGTGCTTCGCGACGCCGGAGCGACCTGAAACACCGCGCGATGATTCCGACGAAGGGGATCACCGACCGCGTCAGCCCAGCATATCGCGTACGAGAGGAACGACCTTACCGCCATAGAGCTCGATGCTGCGCAGGAGCTTCTCGTGCGACAGCGATCCCGCACTGTATTTCATGTCAAAGCGTGAGATGCCGAGCGCCTTCGCAGTCGCCACTATCTTGCGCGCGACGGTTTCCGGCGAGCCTACATAGAGCGAGCCTCGATCGGCTTCCTGCTCGAACTGCGCATATCCAATCGGAGGCCAGCCGCGTTCGCCGCCGATCCGATCGTGCATCCGCTTGTAGTCGGGCCAGAGTTCCGCGCGCGCCACTTCGTCCGTGTCCGCGACATAGCCCGGCGAGTGGACGCCGATCGCCCGCGCAGGCCTGCCGAGCTGTCGATAAGCTTGAAGGTAGAGATCGACATAAGGCTTGAACCGTTTGGGATCGCCGCCGATTATCGCGAGCATCAGAGGCATGTCGTGGCGGACGGCGCGGATGACCGATTGCGGACTTCCGCCGACGCCGATCCAGGTCTTGAGCGGGCCTGTCTCGAGCGGAGGGAAAACGCGCTGATTGGTGAGGGGCGAACGCGTATTTCCGCGCCAGGTGACGGCGTCCTTTCTGATCAGCGCCGCGAAGAGATCGAGCTTTTCTTCGAACAGCTCCTCATATTGGGAGAGTTCATAGCCGAACAACGGAAAGGACTCGGTGAAGGAGCCTCGCCCGAGGATGACCTCGGCTCGGCCGTTCGAAGCGGCGTCCAGCGTTGCGAACCGCTGGAAGACGCGCACCGGATCATCGGAGCTTAGCACGGTCACTGCGGAGCCCAGATGGATGCGGCGGGTTCGTCCCGCGATCGCCGCGAGCACGACCTCCGGCGCCGACACGGCGAAGTCGGCGCGGTGATGCTCGCCGACGCCAAAGAAATCGAGCCCCAACGCGTCGGCGAGCACCGCCTCGTCGACGACGTTGCGGATCACGGGGGCGTGCGGCAGGAGCTGACCGTCGGCTCCCGCAGTGACGTCGCCGAAAGTGTCCAGCCCGAGTTCGAGATGCTGCGCCATGCGGTTCTTTGTTCTTGTGGATTCAGGCCGACGCTAACGCGGCCGCGTGATCGCATAAAGCTCGTGTTCGTCGCCGTTGGCGAGCCGCAAATCACGATCGCAATGATTTACCGATCGTGTAGGCAGCAACCATCGCGCCGTCCCGCGAAATCGTGTGTCCGACGCCTGGCAGCAGAACCAGATCAACGTCGATTCCATGTTTGCGCAGCCTTTCGGCCGCTTTGACGCTCTCTTCGGCAGGGATGACCGGATCTGCCTGACCATGGATCAGAAGCAGACGCGTCCTGCGCGATGGAAGAATTGGACCTGGCGAGGCGAGTCTGCCGGAGAAGCAGACAATCGCGGCCACGGGCCAGCTTCCTGACGACAGAGCGTCGAGCGCCATTATCGAGCCTTGGGAAAAGCCAACCAAGACAACGCGCTCAAGGTGGTCGCCAAGTTCATGCGCGGAGACAATCTCGGTAAGAGTCCGATTGAACCCCTCTCGCGCCGCCAGGACGCGACCGGCGCGGTTCGCCGCCGTTATGCCGGCAACGCTGAACCATTGGCGCCCCGTTCCGAAGTCTGACGGAGATGGTGCGTCCGGCGCAACGAATCGCGTCCCTGGCAATGCCGATCGCCAGGAATTGGCAAGCTGCAGCAGGTCGGCGCCGTTGCTTCCCACCCCGTGCAAGAAAATGACAAGCGAATGAGTCGCTGGCTTGGTCATCGGGCGGCCGCCGATGCGGCGTCGGTCAGCCCAGGGATTTCAGGTCCGAGCGGCACGATGCCGTTGCGATTGAGCGTCTTGATCGAATAGTAGCCACGCTTGATGTGGTCGATGCTCACCGTCTCGCGGACTCCCGGGAGGGCGAGAATGCGCAGGAGATAGTCGCTCAGCGCGGGATAGTCCGCGAGGCGGCGCAGGTTGCATTTGAACACCCCGTGATAGGCGACGTCGAACCGCACCAGCGTCACGAAAGCGCGGACATCGGCCTCGGTGATCCGCTCGCCACAGAGATAGGATCGCCCTTTCAGTCGCGCCTCGAGTTCGTCGAGCGCCGCGAAGACATCGCGGAACGCCTCCTCATAGGCGAGCTGGGTGGTGGCGAAGCCGGCGCGATAGACGCCGTTGTTGAGCGTGGGGTAGATGCGATCATTGACCGCGTCGATTTCCATCGCAAGGGCGGCGGGATAGAGATCGATCGCATCATCCGCAAGGCCGCCAAAGCCGGAATTGAGCATGCGCAGAATATCCGCGGATTCATTGTTGACGATCGTCTTGCGCGCCTTGTCCCACAACACCGGCACGGTCGCCCGGCCGGTGAAATGCGGGTCCGCGCGGGTGTAGATTTCATGAATGTAGGTTG
>JBEKSH010000751.1:0-2540 GCA_049517235.1 Roseiarcus sp.
GCCGGCTTGTCGCCGAACCGTTGGCCGAGTTCGCCGATCACGACGGGCAGCGTCCGCGTCGGATGCTCGGCGATGCGCGCCGTCGCCTCGAGCGCGCGCATCCAGTCGCGAGCCGGCGTCGACCGCCGATCGGCCTGGCGCGGGGCCGCCGCCGGGCTTGTCGCTTCAGCCGGCAGAATTGAGACGCTCACCCGATCGCCCCAGCTTCGGTCGAGCGGTTCGAACCGCCCCACCGGGCGACGGCGATCGACGCATCGTCGAACGTCGCGGCCTTGCGCTCCGCGACGAGGTCGAGCCAATTGCGATAAAACTGAATCGCCGCCGGGCGCCACGGCGCATCGCAGGGACCGAATGCGCCGGCGTCGGGAAACGACTCCATCAGTTCGGGGCGCCGGTCGCGCCGCGCGCGTTCCGAAAACGCCGCCAGGGCGCGCTCGACCGGCGTCGGATAATAAGCGGCGGGAATGGCGGGCGGCGCATCCTGCTCGCCGCGCAAGAATCGGCTCATGTCGCGGCGATATTCGCGCGCCAGCGAATCGTTTTCATATTCGGGATGGCCCTGCAGGAAGACGAACAGGCTTTGCCGTTGCTTGGCGAAGGCGTCGACGCCAATTTCGGCGTTGGACGAGAGCAGCTGGTAGTCCTGGCGAATCAGATCCTGCGCGCTCAATCCGTTGCGGCGCGAATGCGGGGCCAGCAGCGCCTCGCCCAAGCCCGAAACGAGCCTGTTGCGCGGCGCCGTCTCGAAAGCGAATATTCCCGAGCATTTGGCCGGCAACGGCTGGCGCGTGATTCCGTCGAGATGCTGCACGCCGGCATGCGCCGCCAGACACGAAAGTATTGTCGAGACCGTATTGGAATCGGCCCAGTCGACGAGTTCCGTAAGAGCGGCCCAATAGGGCTCCTGCGCAAGCTCGGGCGCAAGCGGCTCCGCGCCCGTCACGATCAGCGCGTCCAGCCGCCGGCGGCCAAGCTCGCTCGCGTCCCGGTAGGTTCGCTTGAGCGCGGCGCGCGCCTCGGCGGAACGCGGGACGTCGCGCAGCGCGAAAAGATGCAGCCGCACCTCGGCGCGCCCGCACGCGGCGGTCAGAAGATTCGAAAACTGACGCTCGGTCGCCTGCAGCGCCGCGTCGGGCATGTTGTTGACGAGCCCGATTTCGATCCTTCTGCCGCGGTCGCGTATCGAGCCGCGACGCAGGCGCCGTTCGCGAACGGCGCTGATCTGCGCGACGGTTTCGGGGGAGAGACGTTCGATGGTCACCGGCATGGCTGCTTACTCCGCCGCCAGCGCGGGACGGCGAACCGCGGCGGCCGCCGCGAGCGCCTGGTCGATATCCTCGATAATGTCGCTGATGTGCTCGATGCCGACGCTGACGCGGATCGTCTCGGGACGAACGCCCGCCGTGATCTGCTGATCGGGGGTCATTTGCCGATGGGTCGTCGACGCGGGGTGGCAGCACAGCGACTTGGCGTCGCCGATATTGACGAGGCGTTTGACCAGCTTGAGGGCGTCGTAGAAGGTTTTGCCGGCCTCCAACCCGCCCTTTATCCCGAAAGTGAACAGCGACGATGCGCGTCCGCCGAGATATTTCTGCGTCAGGGGATAAAACGGGCTGTCGGCGAAACCGGCGTAATTGACCCAGTCGACGCGCGGATCGGCGCGCAGGAATTCGGCGACCTTGCGGCCATTGTCGACATGGCGCTCGACGCGCAATGCGACCGTCTCGATGCCCTGCAGCAGCAGAAAGGCGCTCATCGGCGCCAGCACCGCGCCGGTCGTGCGCTGATAGACGCTGCGGCAGCGCGCGACATAGGCCTGCGCGCCGAAATGCTCGGTATAGATCAGGCCGTGATAGGATTCGTCGGGCTCGCTGAACATCGGAAAACGCGCGGCGTGGCCGCTCCAGTCGAACGCGCCGGCGTCGACGATGGCGCCGCCCATCGCGACGCCGTGGCCGCCCATGAATTTCGTCAGCGAATGCACCACGATATCCGCGCCGTGGTCGATCGGGCGCAGAAGGATCGGCGTCGCCACCGTATTGTCGACGACGAGCGGCACGCCGTGCCGGTGCGCCACTTTCGCGAGCGCTTCGATATCGCAAATATTGCCCGCCGGATTGCCGATGCTCTCGCAGAACACTGCGCGCGTATTCTCGTCGATCAACGGCTCGATCGCGTCGCCGCGGTCGCTCGCCGCAAAGCGCGCCTCGATGCCCTGCCGGCGCAGCGTATGGGCGAAAAGCGTGTGGGTCGTGCCATAGAGCTGCGGCGTGGTGACGATATTGCCGCCGCGGTCGGCGAGCGTGACGATCGCATAATGCAGCGCCGCCTGGCCCGAAGCGGTGCTGAGCGCGGCGACGCCGCCTTCGAGCTCGGCGACGCGGCGCTCCAGAATGTCGGTGGTCGGATTGCTGATGCGCGAATAGCGAAAACCTTCGGTTTCGAGATTGAACAGCGCCGCGCCATGATCGGCGCTCTCGAACTCATAGGCGACGTTTTGGTAGATTGGCACCGCGACCGCCTTGGTCGCGGGATCGCAC
>JBEKSH010000752.1:0-2537 GCA_049517235.1 Roseiarcus sp.
GCGCCAGCGTGGGCTTGTCCAGTTTGGAGCCGATGACGGCGTCGCCCGCCGCTTGCGCGAACAACGGCGTATCCGCGACATTGGTGAGGCCGATCGAGCAGGTCGCCACCGCCCCATTGGCGAGGGTCAAAATGACCCCGGCGGCGGCGGTCGCGTAATCGCCGACCTTTCGCTTAAGCTTCTCGTAGGCATAGCCATGCCCTGCGGGCGGCAGAGGAATGCTGATGGCGGTCAAAATCTCGTCCGCCCTCGCGGCGGTCGCATACGCACCCTGATAATAGTCGCGCGCCGCGACCCTGCGCTCGCCGGACTTGCCCCGGAGCACGTAGACTGCCCCGAGGCACATCATCAGGGCGGGCATGTCATTGCCAGGATCGCCATTGGCGACATTGCCCCCGAGCGTGCCGCAATAGCGCACCTGCGGATCGGCGATCAGTCGCGCGGTCTCCCTGATGATCGGCAGACGCGCTGCAAGCAGCTCCGAGGCGATCAATTCATGCTGCGTCGTCATGGCGCCGACGACGATGGTGTCGCCGCCTGCCGCGCTGACGCCCCTTAGTTCCTTGACGGCGGCCAGATCGATGAGGTGGCTCGGCGACGCGAGCCGCAATTTCATCATCGGGATCAGGCTATGTCCGCCCGCGATCAGGCGCGCCTCGGCGTCCAGGCCTGACAACAGGGCCACCGCCTCGCCCAAGCTGGTCGGTCGATGATAGTCGAATGAGCCGGGGATCAAGCGGGGCCTCCCTGATTCCTTGGCGATCGCTCGTTGGCGACCCCTCTACGTGGATGAGATTCGTCCTCTGTGCGCCGCACCATCAAGGAGCCGTGCATGGAAGGTGGAAAAATTCACGAAAACGCGAAGATTTTGCACGAATAGCGTCAGCTTTGCTGACGATTCGCACAAACGGCGGTCGGCGCCCGGTTCGCTTCAGGCCGTTCGCGCCTCGACGAGCTGCTTGACCTGGCGAAAGTGCGAACGCGCGATAGGAATGCTGCAGCGCACAGGCGCCGCCAGTTCAGCGACGCTATTTTCGCCGGCGCGTCTGAGGCTGGCGACCCGATCGATCGCGACGATATGGCTCCGATGAACGCGCATGAATCGCGCGGGGTCGAGACGCGCCTCTATCGCGCTGATGGTCAGCCCGCAGAAGTATTCGTGTTCGCCGTCATGAACATAGGAATAGTGCGCGTTGGCCCGCACCGCGAAAATGTCGTCGACCGAAATTTCGCGCAAGCGGCCATCCTTTTCGACGCTGACGGAATTCGCCCGGCGCGGCTGGTCTCGCGCCGTTGCGGCCTCGGGGCCAGCCAGATTCGCCGGGCGGGCGATCGCCGCCGCCTTGGCCGGCGCCGAAGAAACCGGATCGGCCCCTGCTTTCATCAAGTCAACCGCCGCCGGGTCGGGCGGCGCGAGGCGGTTGGCCGCCGGTTGGAGCCGCAGGGTTGCGCCGTCCGGCACAAGCGACAACAGAAATGCGGCTGAAACGCCAAACGCGATCATGGTGGTCAACAGCGCCAGCGTATTGCGCGACAAGGAGGAGTCGGCCGCCACGAAGCGCGTGACGTCGAAACACAGCGGGTCGAGCCGCATGCCCGCCATCGCGGTATAGTGCATGCCGGAAATGGCCAGGCCCAGCACAATCGCGGCGCCGAGCACGCGCGAGCGGGTGGCGCGCCGTTCGAGCGTCCAAAGAGCGATCGCGCTCGCGGCGACTGAAATCACGACGGACAGCACCACGAATGGCGTTTCCTGGCTCGTCGGCCCCGCCAGATGCACGGCGAGCATGCCGACATAGTGCATGAGGCTGATGCCGAGCCCCATCGCCAGCGCGCCGCCGCCGATCCGCATTACAAGCGGCCCGTCCGTATGGGCCGCGTAGACCCCGACGCCGACGACGATCACGCAGATGAGAAAAGACAGCAGCGTCGGAAAAACAAGGTAATCGATCGGCGAAGGAAATTGGGCGGCGAGCATGCCGACGAAATGCATGGACCAGACGCCGGTCGCCAGGGTCAGCGACGCGCCGGCCAGCAGCGCGCGGCGGCGGAACCCATCGGCTTCATGGAAGTTGCGGGCGAGCGAAAGCCCTACGTAGCTGCCTTGCACGGCGACCAGCAACGACAGCAAAACGAGCCACGGCTCGTGCGAAAGCGTCATCACGACCTCCCAAGCCGTATTCTTCTTCTCGACGCCCCCCACGGCAATACGAACCGGACGACCGTCGATTGCGCCTCTGGCCCAACCACAAGTCGGATGCCAGCGCGGATCCGTGAATTGATACTCTCTGCGGCCGGGTTCAGGCAACAGGCCTCGGTGGAAACGGCGCCGATCGCGCGGCGCGACGGCGTGTCATGCGCGGCAAAACCGACAGCATACTCGATCGCGCACAATTTGACGGATGAAATATGCCATTTTAAGGATGACGCGCGTTTGCGCCAGGTGGTGTCCCACTGCTGGCGTTGCACCGCCAGGGCGCGACGGGGGAGCCGAGCTTCAACGCCTGCCGCGAAACCTGTCGCGAACTTGTCTATCA
>JBEKSH010000753.1:0-2533 GCA_049517235.1 Roseiarcus sp.
TCCTTGACAGCGCGCCCGCGCCGCGCTCCCCTTGCGCGGGGCGAACGGGCGAGCGAAGTTCGGCGGCGGCTGGCGCGGCCGGAGGGAGCGGCGCAGCCGTCGGGGGAGGGTCGCATGGCCATGGATACGGATGTTCCGATCATCGACACCGCCATCCAGGGATGGCGCGACGCCATGGCGGCGCGCGAGAAGATGCCGACGCTGTTCTGGGTCGCGATCGCCGTGATGATCGGACTCGGCCTGCTGCATTTCCTATCGGGCGTGTGGCTCTTTCTGCCGCTCCTCAGCGGCGTGGTGTTTTCCGTCGCCCAGGCCCTGGCCCTGACGCCGCTGGCCATCGCCGTCCATCGCTTCGTGCTGCTCGACGAAATCCACGATTCCTATGATTTTGCGCCGGGCGATCCGCGTTTCCAGAAATTCTTCGTCTTCACGATCGCGCTGGAGCTGCTCGGCGCCATCCCGCAGGTCATCGCCTATTTGTTCGCTGCCGTGTCGACTTTCCTCTCCTCGATCGTGCTGCTCGTTCTGGCGGTCGTCACGACGATCGTCGCGGTGCGGACGGTGATCCTGTTTCCCTCGATCGCCGTCGACGCCACGGGCGCCGAATGGCGCAACGCTATGGCGGACACCAAGGGTCAGTCCTGGAGCGTGTTTTTCGTGCTCGTCTGCGCGGTCCTGCCGGCGTCGGTGGTCTCGATCGTGGTGGTGGCGCTGTTCAGCGCGAGCTGGTTGCTGACGTTGGTCGTTCTGGGATTCATCCTGCCCGTCATCACCGTGTTCATGGTCGCCGCCGTCGCGGCTGCCGTTTCGCGGCTGTTCGCCGCCTACGCCAATCAACTCGGCCAGCCGACCAACCTTCATTTGCGCGCCGTGGTCTGAGACCGGCCGTTGGCGGCAGTGGCCTCGCCCGAGCCCTACGCGCGCTTCGCCCGGCCGGCGAACGGGTTGCTGGCGGTTCGCATCGACAGCCGGATCGGCACGCCGTACAGTTCGAAGGTCTCGCGCAGGCCGTTGACGATGAAGCGCTTATAGCTTTCCGGCACGGAATCGAGCTGGGCGCCGAACATCACGAAAAACGGCGGCCGCGCCTTGGGCTGCGTGATATAGCGGATTTTGACGCGGCGGCCGGCGACAGCGGGCGGCGGCGTCGAGTCGATCACCGGCGCCAGCCAGCGATTGAGCCGGCCGGTCGAAATGCGCTTGTTCCACACTTCATGGGTGGCGATCACCGCCTCCAGCAATTTGTCGACATGGGCGCCGGTCAGGCCCGAAACGGGGATCACGCGGGTCCCGCGCAGCTGCGGCAGCAGGCGGTCGGCCTCGGCGCGCAGCTCCTGCGCCTTGACGCTCTTGTCGTCGATCAAGTCCCATTTGTTGAGGCCGATGACCAGCGCCCTGCCCTCGCGTTCGACAAGGTCGGCCAGGGTCAGATCCTGCTTTTCGAACGGGATCGTCGCATCGAGCAGCAGCACCACGACCTCCGCGAAACGCACCGCGCGCAGCGCGTCGGCGACCGCCAGCTTTTCGAGCTTTTCCACCACGCGGGCGCGCCGCCGCAGGCCCGCCGTATCGAACAACTTGAGGCGCCGCCCGCGCCACGCCGTTTCGATGCCGATGCTATCGCGGGTTAGTCCCGGCTCCGGGCCGGTCAGCAGCCGATCCTCGCCGAGGATGCGATTGAGCAGGGTCGACTTGCCGGCGTTGGGCCGCCCCAGCACGGCGATGCGCAACGGCCTGGCGAGATCGACTTCGCTGCCGTCCTCCTCCTCGCCGAGCACGCGCGGCGCCGGCTCCTCTTCGTCTTCGTCGCGGCGCGCGGCGGCGGGCAGCGCCGCGGCGAGCGCGTCATAGAGCTCGCTGAGGCCCTCGCCATGCTCGGCGGAAAAAAGGATGGGATCGCCGAGCCCCAGCCCGAACGCCTCGTAGGCGCCGTCGCGCCCGGCGCGTCCCTCGGCCTTGTTGGCGAGCAGGACGAGCGGTTTGCCGGCGCGGCGCACGAGCTGCGCGAAATGCCGGTCGGTCGGCGTCAGCCCGGCGCGCGCGTCGATGACAAAGATGATCGCGTCGCAGTCGATCAGCGCCGCCTCGGTCTGGGCGCGCATTCGTCCGGCGAGCGTGTCGCCGTCGCCCTCTTCGAGCCCGGCGGTGTCGATGACCGTGAAGGCGAGATCGCCAAGCCGCGCCTCGCCCTCACGCCGGTCGCGCGTCACGCCCGGCGTGTCGTCGACCAGCGCCAATTTCTCGCCGACCAGCCGGTTGAACAGGGTGGATTTTCCAACGTTGGGCCGGCCGATGATGGCGACTTTAGCGCTCACGGGCGGCCCGCCGCTTCGCGTTGGTCATTTGGCCGCCGGCTTGCCCGAGGCGACCAGGCCCAGCAGCAATTCGGCGTTTTGGCGCGGGCTCTGCGGCGCGTCGGGGTCGGCGACGATCATGTCGAGCCATTTGCCGGCGCCTTCGTAATCTTGCGCGGCGAGCGCGACGACGCCGAGCATTTCGCGCGCGGTGTGGCGATAGGCGCCACTGGGCGCGG
>JBEKSH010000754.1:0-2533 GCA_049517235.1 Roseiarcus sp.
GACGTCGCAAGGCAGCACCAGCGACGACCCTAGGCTGCCCGCCAGCGGCTTGACCCGTTTGCCGAGCGCCTCGCCCTGATGCGTGAAGGCGAGTTCCGCGCCGTGTGCGGCAAGCGCCCTGGCGACGCCCCAGGCGATCGAATGGTCGTTGGCGACCCCCATGACAAGGCCGCGCTTGCCGCTCATCAGTCCGGATTTGACCAAGCCCGCCTCGCCCCCTGCCTCAAGCGTCAATGTGCTTGAGAACGATTGTCGCATTGGTGCCGCCAAAGCCAAACGAATTGGAGAGCACCGCGCCCAGCTTCACATTGTCGCGCCGAGCCCGCACGATCGGCATGTCGGCGAAAGCCGGATCGAGTTCTTCGATATGGGCGCTCTCGCAAATAAAGCCGTTCTGCATCATCAGCAAGGAATAGATAGCCTCCTGCACACCGGTCGCGCCGAGCGAATGGCCGGTGAGCGATTTCGTCGCCGACACCGGCGGACATTTGTCGCCCGAGCCGAACACTTGGCGCAAAGCCTCGATTTCCTTGAGGTCGCCGACCGGCGTCGATGTCGCATGCGGATTGATATAGTCGATCGGCGCCTTCACGGTGGCGAGCGCCTGACGCATGCAGCGCACGGCGCCCTCTCCAGAAGGGGCGACCATGTCATAGCCGTCGGATGTCGCGCCATAGCCGACGATTTCGCCGTAGATCCGCGCGCCGCGCGCGCGCGCATGGTCGAGTTCTTCGAGCACCAGCACGCCCGCGCCGCCGGCGATGACAAAGCCGTCGCGGTTCCTGTCATAGGCGCGCGAGGCGACGGCGGGCCTGTCGTTAAAGCCGGTCGACATCGCGCCCATCGCGTCGAAAAGCACCGACAACGTCCAGTCGAGATCTTCGCAGCCGCCCGCGAAAATGATGTCCTGCTTACTCCATTGAATCAGCTCGTAGGCGTTGCCGATGCAATGGTTCGACGTCGCGCAGGCTGAAGAAATCGAATAGTTGACGCCTTTGATCTTGAACCAGGTCGAAAGGGTCGCCGACGCGGTCGAGGACATCGCCTTGGGCACCGCGAAAGGGCCGACGCGTTTGGGCCCCTTGGAGCGCGTTATGTCGGCCGACTCGACGATGACGCGGGTCGAAGGCCCGCCCGAGCCCATTATGAGGCCTGTGCGCTCGTTGGAGACTTCGTTCGCTTCAAGCCCGCCGTCCCGGATCGCCTGCTCCATGGCGACATGATTCCACGCGGCGCCGCCACCCAGAAAGCGCATCGCGCGACGGTCCACCCGCTCTTCCGCTTTCAGCGTCGGCGCGCCCTGCACCTGGCAGCGAAAGCCAAGCTCCGCATATTTTTCGGCGCGCGTGACGCCCGACCTGCCGTCGCGCAGGCTCGCGAGCACTTCTTGCGTGTTGTCGCCGATCGAAGAGACGATCCCCATGCCGGTGATGACGACACGCCTCATCCCATTCTCCTGACTGCTCGCCGCAAAGAGCGATCAAATCGACGGGTCGGACGGCCAAAACTCAGGCATCCGCGGTCCTGGCGGCGCTGAACAAGCCGACGCGCATATCCTTGACTTCATATATGCGCTTGCCGTCGGCTTCCAACCAGCCGTCGGCTATGCCAAGCGCCAGTTTGCCCTTGAAGACTCGTTTCACATCGACGCCATAGGTCACGCGCTTGACCGAGGGCAGCACCTGGTCGGCGAATTTGACCTCGCCGACGCCAAGAGCGCGTCCCCGCCCGGACAGGCCAAGCCAACCGAGAAAAAATCCGGTCAATTGCCATAGCGCGTCAAGCCCAAGGCAGCCCGGCATGACGGGATCGCCTTTGAAATGACAGCCAAAAAACCAGAGTTCCGGCTTTATGTCGAGTTCGGCGCGCACGCCGCCCTTGCCGTTCGCCCCCCCAGCCTCGGAAATGTCGGTGATGCGATCGAACATCAGCATCGGCGGCAGCGGCAATTGCGCGTTGCCGGCCCCGAACAGTTCGCCCCGCCCGCAGGCGAGCAGCTCTTCATAGGCGAAACTGGAACGCCTCTCGTTCATCAACGCCAAGTCCCGTGCCCAGGTTCGCGCGCCTTGCGCCGATCATTCGGCGCTTCCTAACACAGGCGGCCTCGGCCCGAAAGCCGGGACGGCCGCTCGGCCAAAGTGACGCATCGCGTGGCAAGTTGCAGACGGTGTGCCGGCTTTGTATTAGTAAGGCGCCGTTCGGTTGCGCCTGGCAGCGATGGCCTTAGACATTGGAACCCGAAGAAATTGTCTGAAATCCAAATCTCCCCGCCCGTCAGCGCGCGGTCCAGCGACCCGATGAACGGCTGTCCGGTCCATCAGTTGCGCGGAAAATTACGACGCGCCAATCTGCGTCCGACCCGCCAGCGCATCGCTTTGGGCTGGCTGCTGTTTGGCAAGGGCGACCGGCATGTGACCGCCGAGAAGCTTTACGAGGAGGCCGTCGCGATGAAAGTGCCGGTCTCGCTCGCCACCGTTTACAATACGCTTCACCAATTCACCGAAGCCGGACTGCTGAACGAAATCGCCGTCGA
>JBEKSH010000755.1:0-2532 GCA_049517235.1 Roseiarcus sp.
AACCCTCGAAGCCCTCGTCGCCGCCATCGGCCAGTTGCTCGAGACCTACACGCCAGAGGAATGCTTCAACTACTTCAAAAACGCCGGCTATGGACAAGCCTGATATCATCACGCTCTAGCGGTGAGGATTTCGGCCGGAGAGCGGGAGTCGATTTCGAACTTGCGATTGGGATTGACCGCCTTGAGGTCGTAGTTCTTCGCCTCGATGGCGGCTCTCGTCACCGTCCAGCTTCGTTCGCTTTCTCCGCGCGCGGGCAGCAGCTCGAAGAATTGCTCGAAGCGATCGAGCGTCAACGGCGACTTCTTGCCAACCTTCACGTCGGCGAGGTCGTAGTACCAGACGCTCTCGGTGCGCGTTCCCTTGGTGAAAAACAGGAGGTCGGTCTTGACGCCCGCGCCGGCGTTGATGAAGGCCCCGGCGGGCAACGAGAGGATGGCCCAGAGATCGCAGGAATCGAGCAGCTTGCGCTTGGTCTGGACGTAGGCGCCCTCGTTGCGGAACAGCACGCCCTCATCCACAACCATGCCGCACCGCCCGCCCTTTTTCAGATGGTCGATCACATGTTGAAGAAACAGGATTTGCGTGGCGCGGGTCTTATAGGCGAACGCGGATTGCGCCTCCTTGCCTTCCTTGCCGCCGAACGGCGGGTTGGTGAGCACGATGTCGAACTGGGTGGGCACATCGCGCCACAGCCCATCGTAGGTCGCGCCGCCGGTCAGCGTGTTGCCGTGCCAGATATGCGGCCGGTCGACGCCGTGCAGCATCAGGTTGGCGAGGGCGAGGGGATAAACGAGGTCTTCCTTTTCGCGCCCGAACAAGGTGCGCGTGCCAAGGGCTTCGACCTCCTCCACCGTGGCGTCGGCCTTGAAATGGGCGGTTACATGCTTGAACGCCTCGGCGAGGAAGCCGCCGGTGCCGCAGCAGGGGTCATAGATCGTCTGGCCGGGTTGCGGATCGATCGCGCGCACGATGACTCGAATGATCTCGCGAGGCGTGAAGAACTGGCCGCCGTCGTTGCCCTTGTCGCCCATCTTGAGCAACAGGCCTTCGTAGACCTGGCTCAATGGGAACATATGCGTGCCGACGGCGGCGTGCAGGTTCAGCGCGTCGACGCGGTCGAGCACGTCGAGCAGGTTCTTCTCGGTGTCGATGCGAGTCTTCTCGACGCCGGACAGCGCCTCGCCGATGATCTTCTGGCGCGCGGAGGCGTTGGGGTTGTGCGCGAGCGATTTCAGGTGCGGGATCAGCTCGCCATTGACGAAGCCGAACAAGGCGCCGAGCGCGCCGGCCTCCAATTGCTTGCGCTTGGCGCCGCCGGGCGCCGCCCAATCGCGCCAGCGATAGGGAGATTTGAGCGATGGGACGAAAGCGGCGCCGACGGCCTCGGCTTCCTCTTGGCTCGCCTGTTCCTTGTCGTCGAGAAAGCGCAGGAACAGAATCCAGGTAAGTTCGGGCACGTATTGCATGGCGCCGGCGCATTTCGAGCGGCGCAACACGTCGCAGACGGACCAGATGGCCGAGTTGAACGCGGCGATGCCGCTGGGCGCGGGCCGAGCCATTATCGCGCTCCCCCCTCTCCCGGAGGGAGAGGGGTCGGGGGTGAGGGGACGCCCGCCTCAATCGAAAGGAAGTCGCAGCGCGGCGCGAATCCGCTCCAATACGGAATCGAGATCGCCGGACACTTCCTCATTCGTGAAACGCACGACATCGACGCCGAGCCGTTCGAGAACCTCGGTCCGCCCCGCGTCGTATTCGGAAAACCATTCGTGCTGCTTGCCGTCGATTTCGACGACGAGTTTCGCCGCGTGGCAATAGAAATCGACGACAAAGCGGTCGAACGGGACCTGCCGGCGGAATTTCGCGCCGTGGAAGCGCGAGCCCCGCAGCCGCTCCCAAAGAATGTCCTCGGCCCGCGTCTGACGTTTGCGCAGGGAGCGCGCGAATTCACGCCGCTCGGAAGCCATCGGATTTCCTTTCTGACGGAAGTCCCCTCACCCCTGCCCCTCTCCCTCCGGGAGAGGGGGTCCTGCGCCTTCCTTCCAAGGGAGAGCGTCATCAGGATGAGGAGACTCGCGCGGCGACATGATGAGACAGGCACTATAGGGCTCCTGAGAAGGCGGCGCGGAGGAGAGTCGTCTCCAAAGCATCGATTTTGGCGAGTTGAGACCGGCTGAAACCGCAAGCGACCTCGATTGCCTCTTGGGTATCCTGGAGCCCGCGGACTACGCGTCGCTGCTCTGCGATTGGCGGGATAGGGATTTCCAACTGCTCCAACACTTGCGGAGGTATTCTTTGTTGTCCGACCGCCCCCGTCATCCTGTCCGCAATTTCGGTCAGAAATTCCTTGCGGCGAACAAACATGTGGAGCCAATCTCGATCCAGTTCGCTGCGCGGGCGAATGATATGAAACTCAGTGGTTCCAAACCCAAACCCATCGCGCAGCCCGGTGGCAATCGAGTGCTTCCCGTTTTGCATACAAGGCGTGATCTTTGCGAATGGTGCCGTCGCGGAGGTGGTTGGAATTTGAGGGT
>JBEKSH010000756.1:0-2531 GCA_049517235.1 Roseiarcus sp.
GAGAGGGCGAGGAATTTCCGTTCTTTCGCGAATTCTGGATCGACACGCCGGAGCCGGGCGCCCAACGCGCGGTCGTCCACGGCTTGCTCGATGGGGAATCGGCGACCGGCGCGTTCCGCTTCGAGATTTATCCGGGCATGGACACCAGCATCGAGGTCACGGCGACGCTGTTCGCCCGCCGCGCCATTTCGGCGCTCGGCATGGCGCCGCTGTCGTCGATGTTCCTCGCCGGCAAAAACGATCACCGCTTCGACGACGACTTCCGCAGCGAGTTGCACGATTCGGACGGCCTGCTGATCCATGCGGGCTCCGGCGAATGGATATGGCGCCCGCTGAGCAACCCGACGCAGCCGGCGCTGTCGGCCTTTCTCGATAAGGATGTGCGCGGTTTCGGCCTTCTCCAGCGGGATCGCAGCTTCGAGCATTATCAGGACCTCGATCTCGCCTATGAATTGCGGCCAAGCTATTGGGTCGAACCGCGCGAGGGCTGGGGAGAGGGCCGGGTCGGACTTGTCGAATTGCCCACCAGCGACGAGACCAACGACAATGTCGTGGCCTCCTGGACGCCCAAGGAGACGGTCGAGGCCGGCCGGATGCTGACCTTCGGCTATCGCATTACGGCGCTGATGGACGACGGCCGTCTGACGCCGGGCGCGCGCGCCATAAGCACCTATCGCACCCGGGCGCGGGCGCTCGGTTCGGCCGAAGAGTCGGCCCCGGGCGCGACGCGCTTCCTGATCGATTTTTCCGGCGGCGACCTCGCTTATTTCCTGAGCGACCCGACGCTGGTCGAAATCGTGCCGACGACCTCGGCCGGGCGCATAACGCGTTCGTTTCTGGCGCCAAACTCACACGTGCGCGGGTTTCGCGCCGCCATCGACGTGCAGATCGATCCAGGCCAGTCCTGCGACCTGCGCGTGTTCCTGAAGGGAGCCAATCGCGCGCTCACTGAAACCTGGACCTTTCCCTGGCGGGCCTAGCGGCTCCTTGCGACGGCGCCGGTCAGATCGCGAGTCCGCGCAGCAGGCGCGGCGCGTCGCCGCGGGCGCCGCCGGCCTCTTCGACGAAATAGCGCTTGAGCGCGGGCGCGCGGTCGACAAGGCGCAATCCAAAATCGCGCGCCATCCGCAACGGCGCGACATCGTTCGAGAAGAGCCTGTTGATCGCATCCATGCTGAGCCCGCTCGCCGTGACATCGAAGCGGCGCGTCCGCTCGAACCTGGCCAGAACATCCGACGTCCCGGGATCGAGACCGAGGCGCATCGGCCCGACGACGGTCTGCGCGAGCGCCGCCACGTCCCGAAGCCCCAGATTCAGACCCTGTCCCGCCAGCGGATGAACGAGATGGGCGGCGTCGCCGACCAGCGCCAGGCGCGGGCCGACAAAGCGACGCGCATTGCGAAAGCCAAGCGGGAACGCCCGCGGCGGCGAGATCGGCCCGATTTCGCCAAGCCGGCGCATGAACCGATATTCGAGTTGCCGCTTGAAATCGTCCGGCTCGAGGGCGATCAACCTGTCGGCTTCGTCGTTTGCCTCGTTCCAGACGATGCTCGAGCGGCGACCGGGCAATGGCAGAATGGCGAAGGGGCCGGCGGGCAGAAAATGCTGTTCGGCGCGCCCCTGATGGTCGCGCTCATGGGAGATGGTCGCGACAATAGCCGATTGGCCATAGTCCCAGCCGACCGTCGCCATTCCTGCGAAGGCGCGCAACGGCGAGCGCGCGCCGTCGGCCGCGATCAGCAGACGCGCGCGCACCGATGGCGCGCCGTCGATCGCCGCTTCGATGGAATAGGGGCGCAGCGCGAAGCCCGCGATGGATCCTCTCCGGCACGCGACGCCAAGGCGGTGGCACAGGCTCAACAGACTGGCGACGACATCGTCGTTCATCGCCATATGGGCGAGCGGCTCGCCGTCGATTTCATCGAAGCGCATCTGGGTCGGGCGAACGGCGTCGCCGACACGTCCGTCCATGATCGCCATTTGCCGAATCGGCTGGGCGAGCGGGGCGATCGCCTTCCACGCGCCAATCCGTTCGAACATGCGGCGCGATCCCGCGGCAATGGCGCTGGCGCGATCGCGCCCCTCGCGCACGCCCATGTTGGGATCGACGACCAGGATGGCGGCGCCGCGCCCCAGCGCCTGTTTCAACGAGGCGGCGAGCGAGAGTCCCGCTGCGCCGGCTCCGGCGATCACGAAATCGAATAGGCGCTGCGACGGGTCGATCGTACTGTCCTGCATGGCGTCTATTGTCAGGCAGGCGAGGGCCGAGCGCAACCCGGCCGGGCCGAGCCAGAAGGGCCGGGCGGTCGGCAAATCCTCCGCGCGCCGTTGCGCCGGCCGTTGGCGACGCGCCTGAGCGGCCGGAATCGTCGCGCTGCAGTCGGTCAGGGTCGCGGCAGGGCGCCGAGCATTCTTTCGATGTCCGGCGCGGGGACCGGTTTGCTGAAATGATAGCCCTGCATTTCATCGCAATTATTTTGGCGCAGGAACGCGACTTGGTCGTCCGTTTCGACGCCTTCGGCGATAACCCT
>JBEKSH010000757.1:0-2518 GCA_049517235.1 Roseiarcus sp.
TGGGCTTGCCCGCCATGCACACGCTCGTGAGCGCTTAATCCGCCGAACCGCCGTGGTACGGACCCGTACGCCCGGTGGTGTGGGAGGGGCGGCGTCGCGAGACGCCCCCCTATCCCGATTGACAAACTTTTAAGGATGAAAAACGCTCCGCCATGCGAAACGATGGATCCCACCCGACCGTGCGCCGTCACCCCTTATCCAGAATCCACGCGTGGTCCGGATCGTTGTAGAAGCGCCAGGTGCGCTTCGGGCCGGCCATCACATTGAGGTAATAGAGGTCGTAGCCGTGCGCCGCGCCGACCGGATGGTAGCCGCGCGGCACCAGCACCACGTCGCGGTCGCTCACCGCCAGCGTTTCGTCGAGCGAGCGGTCGGCGGTGTAGAGCCGCTGCAACGCGAAGCCCTGCGACGGCGACAGCCGGTGGTAATAGGTCTCTTCGAGATAGGATTCTTCGGGAATCGCGTCGCGGTCGTGCTTGTGGGGCGGATAGCTCGACCAGTTGCCGCCCGGCGTGATCGCTTCGACGACCAGCAGGCTGTCTGCGGCTGCGGTTTCCGGCAGGATGTTGCGGATATACCGCGTGTTCGAGCCTTTGCCGCGCGTCAGCGTCTCGACCTCGGCGGGGGCGATCACCCGGGCCGGCCGCCCGGCCTTGCCCGGCGCCGTGCAGATCGCCACTTCGCAGTCGCTGACGGCGTGGATCGTATAGGCGCTGTCGGCCGGCAGATAGACGGACCAGGGCGGCGCCTCGAACACATTGGCGCGCCCGCCGATCGTCCCGGAATCGAAGCCCTTGCTTTTGACGCGCGCCTTGCCGGACATCACCACGACGCAGGTCTCCATCGCGCCGCTTTTCACACGGACGCGCGCGCCCCCCTTCAGATCGCGCGCCTCGAAGCCGACATAGGTCCAGCCGGCGCTCTTGGGCGTGATCCGATGCACGAGCCCGTTGGCGGAATTGCGCGGGTGAACGAGATGCTTTGAGCGCTGCATTGAACTTTTCTCCGTGCGGCGGCGGTCTTATCGCGCAACGCGCGACCCCCGCCGTGCATACGATCGCCAGCCGTCAGACCAGCCCGCTCTTCCTCAGCGACGCCTTGAGATGGGCGACGCCTTTCTTCGCATAAGCCAATGGCGGCGCCTTCTTGGGGTCCTGCTCGGCTTCGAGCACGACCCAACCGGAATAGCCGTTCAATTCCCGGAACACCCCGACGAAGTCGACCATGCCGTCGCCCGGCACGGTATAGACGCCGAGCTCGTCGCCGGCTCCGAGAATCGAATCGAGGAAACTCCAGTCGCCGGCCCGCGCCTCATGCATTTTCGCCTCGCGCACGTCCTTGCAGTGGACATGGCTAATGCGGCTCCTGTAACGGCGCGCGAGGGCGGCGGGGTCGGCGCCGCCCCAGGTCGCATGGCCGGTGTCGAGCAGCAGATGGACGGGCGGACGCGCGTTCGCCATGAAGGCGTGGATGTCGACCTCCGATTGGACGATCGTGCCCATGTGGTGATGGTAGCAGAGCCTCAGCCCCTCAGCCGCCAGCAATTCGGCGAACTCGGTGATTTTCGCGCCATAGGGCGGCCAGCCGCCGGCGGGCAGATAGGGGCGCCGGGACAGCGGCGTGGCGCGGTCGCCGTGGATCGCGTTGGACGTCTCGGCGACGATGAACACATCCGTTCCCATCGCCTTGAGAAGAGCGCGATGCGGCCCGGCGAGGTCGAATTCCTCGCGCGCCGAGCGCTTGAGCAATTCGATCGAATGCCAGCCGCCGATGCAGGCGAGGCCGAACGGCGCGAGCGCCGCTTTCAGGGCGGCGGCCTCGCGCGGAAACTTGTTGCCGAGCTCCATGCCCTCGAAGCCGGCTTCTCTTGCTTCGGCAAGGCAGGTCTCGAGCGGGGTTTCGCCTCCTATCTCTTGGAGGTCGTCGTTGGACCAGCCGATCGGATTGGCGCCTAAGCGAATCGTCATTTCAATCTCCAACGCGCTGCGCGCCAAGCGCCTGTTCATAACGGGCGCGGGCGGCGACGACGCCTTCGCGCGTCGAGACTTCCGGCACCGCGACATCCCACCAAGAGCCGCCGGCGTCGGTGACGACCATCGGATCGGTGTCGATGACGATCACCTGGGTGATCCTCGCCTGCCGGGCCTTGGCGAACGCCGCTTCGAGTTCGTCGATCGACTTCACCTTGACCGCTTCGGCGCCGAGGCTGCGCGCATGGGCGGCGAAATCGATCGCCGGCAGCGCGTCATGCCAGGTGTCGCGCAGCAGGTTGTTGAAGGATTCGCCGCCGGTGGCGCGCTGCAGCCGATTGATGCAGGCGAAGCCCCGGTTGTCGTTGACGACGATGATCAGCTTCAGGCCGAGCATGATCGAGCTGGCGATTTCCGAATTCATCATGAGATAGGAGCCGTCGCCGACCGATACGACGACTTCGCGATCCGGCTGCGCCATCTTGACGCCGATCGCCCCGGCGATCTCGTAGCCCATGCAGGAATAGCCGTATTCGATGTGGTAGCCG
>JBEKSH010000758.1:0-2515 GCA_049517235.1 Roseiarcus sp.
AACGGCCGCACATTGCGCCAGAATATCGCCGGCGCCGAAGCCTGGCTGCCCGATGTCATCCGCTCGACCGACAATCCGGTGGCGGGCCGCGACGGAATCGCGGTTCTCTATGGCAATCTCGCCCCGCGCGGCGCGGTGATGAAGCCGGCCGCCGCCGACCCGAGGCTGCGCGCCCATCGCGGCCCGGCGCTGGTGTTCGCCAGCTACGACGAGATGGCGGCGCGCGTCGATCGCGACGATCTCGACGTGACGCCCGACCATGTGCTGGTCCTGCAAAACGCCGGGCCGCAGGGCGCGCCCGGCATGCCGGAATGGGGCATGCTGCCGATCCCCAAAAAGCTGGTGCGCGCCGGCGTCCGCGACATGCTGCGCATTTCGGACGCGCGGATGAGCGGCACGAGTTACGGCGCCTGCGTCCTGCACGTGACGCCGGAGGCCCATGTCGGAGGCCCGCTCGGGCTGGCGCGAACCGGCGACTGGATCGCCGTCAATGTCGAAAATCGGAGCCTTCGGCTTGAAGTCGGCGACGAGGAGCTGGGCCGCCGCGGGGCGGCGTTCTCGCCCCGCCCGCCGCGTCTGTCGCGCGGCTATGGCGCGCTGTTCGCGCGCTCGATCCGCCAGGCCGACGAGGGCTGTGACTTCGATTTTCTCGAGCGAGGAGAAGCTTTGTCGGAGCCGGAAATCCACTGAGGGGCCGCGCGGGCGCCCCGCCTTTCGCCTTCTTGCGGCGCGCGCGCCGGCCTCCCATATGCCGGTCATGTTCGATTCTTCTCACGCCCATTCCAACGTGTTGTTCGCCCTGGATTCCGCTTCCGGATCGTCCGGCGCCGGCGCGCCTTCGGCGGTTTCCGACGACGAAGCGCTTGACGCCTATTCGCGCGCCGTCAGCGATGTCGTCGAGCGGGTCGGCCCCAGCGTCGTGCGCATCGACATCAGGCGCAACGGCGCCAACGGCGGCTCGGGCTCCGGGGTGATCGTCTCGCCCGACGGGCTCGTTTTGACCAACAGCCATGTCGTTCAAGGCTCGCGCGGCGCCGAAGTGACGACATTGGAGGGGCGCCAATTGCACGCGCGCGTGCTTGGCGACGACCCCGATTGCGATCTTGCGCTGTTGCGCATCGACGACAGCGTGACGCTGCCCGCCGCCAAGCTGGGCGACAGTTCGAAGCTGCGGCGCGGCCAGATCGCCATCGCCATCGGCAATCCGCTCGGCTTCGACGCGACCGTCACCGCCGGCGTCGTCTCGGCGCTCGGGCGATCGCTACGCGCCAAGACCGGGCGGATGATCGAGGACGTCGTGCAGACCGACGCGGCGCTCAATCCCGGCAATTCCGGCGGGCCCCTGGTGTCCTCGGCGGGCGAAGTGATCGGCATCAATACGGCGATCATCATGGGCGCGCAGGGCATCTGCTTCGCCGTTGCCTCCAACACCGCCAATTTCGTGCTCGGCGAGATCGCGCGGCATGGGCGGGTGCGCCGCGCCTATATTGGCGTTGGCGGCGGCACGGCGCCGATTCCGCGGCGCGTCGCCTTGCGCCTCGGCCTCGCCCAGGCCACCGGCGCGCGCATCCTCAGCATCGAGCAATCCGGCCCCGCCGATCAGGCGGGGCTTCTGACCGGCGACATGATCATCGCGCTCGACGGGCGCCCGGTGAATGGGGTCGAGGATCTGCTGCGCCTGCTCGACGCCGACAAGATCAACCGCACCGTCGCGATCGACTTCCTGCGACGCTCGGAGCAAAAGCGGGTGTGGATCGGGCCGACCGAGCGCGGCGCGCCGCCGGCGCGCGCCGCGGGCTGAGCGGCGGGACCGGGTTACAAGTCCCGAACAGGGCCGTGGAAATCTTGTGGAAAACCTGTGGAAAAGCGTCCGGTCAGGCGCCGCGCCGCTCGCGTGGCGCGACCAGCGGTCCCGGCAGGGCGGCTTCCGCCTCGGCCATCAGCCGGCGCTCGTGCTGGCCGATGAAACGGCTTGCGGCGACGGCGCCGATGATCGCGCAGATCAGCGCGGCGATCCCCACCGACTTCGCGTAATGTTCAAAAGCATGGCCGAGGAAATAGCCGCCCAAGCCAAATAGGCTCGCCCAGACGATTCCGCCCAGCGCGTTGAACAGAAAGAACCGCGGCCATTCGAGCCGGTTGACGCCCGCCAGCAAGGCCGCGAACGCCCGCAGCATGGCGACGAAGCGGCCGAAAAACACGATCTTGCCGCCGTGCCGCTGAAACAGATATTGACCGAGCTTCAGCCTTTTCTCGTCCAGTCTGATATAGCGGCCGTATTTCAGGACCAACGGGAAGCCGAATTCGCGTCCGACCCAGTAACCGGCGTTGTCGCCAAGCACCGCCGCCAGGGCCGCGCAAGCGATCACCCATTTGATGTCGAGCCCACCTTGCCCCGCGAAAATCGCGGCGCTGACCAGCGCCGTTTCGCCCGGCATCGGCACGCCGGCGCTCTCAAGCCCGACGACCACGAAAACGGCGAGATAGCCGTACGACGAGATGAATTCTTGGAGAT